>JBAXMA010000326.1:0-4328 GCA_037134535.1 bacterium | reverse complement strand
TTGAACGGATGATTCCAGGCGCGGGTGGCACCGTGACCTTAATGAATATTGAACGTTGGATGTTCATTTTTCAATCAGTCGCAGTATGCCCTGCACCCTTGATTTCCACGTCTCGCCTTCCATTGTCCGGCTAAGAATCAGTTTTTCCTCTATCGTCAGAGGATTGTCCAGCCTCTGTTTGACCATTCGAACGAACTCATCGGCGTTTTCTGCCACCGATACACCCAGGGCTGAAATGCGCTCATCGGCACAAAGCTGCTTGAATTCGCGAGCCATCATGACAGATTCCGGCAGATTTGTGGAGACCACAGGGCAGCCAGCCGCCAGCATTTCACGGAGCTTGATGGGATTAATCGCGCGAGTCTGCTCGTTCAGGACATACGGAATCAGGCCAACGGAAAACCTGGCCACAAACTCGGGTAATTGTTCAAATGGTTTGGGACCAAGCCAGTGAATATTGGGCTCAGCCCTGATCCAGGACATATCGATATCCGTTTTGCCAATTAGAACAACATGACTGTCCCCTGCTGCTCTGGCAACCTTAAACACCAACTCATGGTCAACACGTTCGTCTATCAGTCCGAAGAAGCCGACGATTCTTCCCGCCGGCAGATCTTCCGGCACTGCTGGGCCTGAGAGGCCACCAGGCCCGGACTCGGGCTTCTTAAGATTTCGTGCGAAATGTTCATACTTCACACCTTGGGGCACGAGATGCGCATTTCGGCTGTATACTGACACTTGCTCAAGAATCCCGGCTGACGACGCCAGTACGATATCAGCGACTTCGCATGACTCGCGGTTCATCACAGACATGATCTCAGCATCATACCTCGCAAAAGCCTCCCACTTGTCGACGCAATAGTAGATCGAAGTGTGAGGCCAATGCCGCAACATCGAAGGCACCATGAGAAAGAAGCTGATCAGGACTGGTTTATCAAACATCAAACGGCGCGCACCGTTCCAGGCCGTGAAACGATATATCAGGCAATTCAGCCAGCGCGCAAACCGACTTCGTGGCAATGGCAGAATTACCGGCGACAGAACCCAGATGTTCTTTCGAACACTGTCCAAGCCCCGAAAAGCCATTTGGATCTTCTCGACGATCCTGAATCTGTCAGCAGCCGACCTTACCTGCGGCACCCTCATACCTGCGCTGTTGATCCATAACACCCTGTGACCAAGAGCGGCCAGTTCTTCAGCAACATGATGTTTGCTGGTGGGATTATCTCCCCCGAAGTGCCAGGGATTGCCTAGTATTACAAAGTCCATCTATTTCCCGACTTTCAATTCACTATGTTTAACATACAAAGACTTACAACTCTTGTAAATATGTCCTGAGTGTCACCTCGGCATGAGTAAGAATACATCTTAATCCTAATCCTAATCTTGTTTTAACCATGAGAAGCTGAGTGTACGCACGGAGGCCACACCGCGTTTACGAAAACAGGTGCTCTTACACAACACGAAAACAAAAACCATCGGATTAAGATTACGACGATTGGAATGGCCGCTTCGCGTCCTATTGTAGCCGCGGACGTAAGTCCGTGGATCTTCTCCGTCCCCCTTCGCTACCTTCGCTACCTTCTGTTCAAATCTCTTCTCCAGCCGCCCCTCGCCCAGATCATGCACATCCACGAGCTTACGCTCGCGGCTACGTGGAAATCGCACAGTCCACAGTCTTCTCTTCTCCGATCCGCGTCCATCTGCGTTCATCTGCAACTACTCTGCTCCGAATTAATTAAGATCTAACCACGGAGGCACGGAGGTCGGAGAAGATAAGAGGAGAGGAGTGTGACGGCAATGACGTGCGCAGCGCACGTCATTCCCGTCACGGCTTTCTCGGAAGAGTTCACGGAGAAAAGAATCACAGGACAAACCGCTTCAGTCCTTTCTTGAGTACAGCTACATTGAAATTAATCAGCAGTCCAACCTGCGATTTTGTCAGTTTCATATAGGTCAGCAATTGAGCTTCATGAATCGGCAAAAGTGCCGCCACAGACTTCACTTCAATGATGACCTTCTTCTCTACCCAAAGGTCGAGACGAAGATCCTCGCCAACGATTGCACCTTTGTATTCCAGCGGGAGGCTCGCCTGGCAGTCAAACGCCAGCCCACGCAGCTCCAACTCCCGGCACATGCTTTTTTCGTAAATCTCTTCATAGAGCCCAGGGCCCAGTGTTTGTGCACCTCTATGGCGGAACCAATTATCTGCTCAGTAAGATGCTCTTCCTTCATACTCCTCATACTCCTCTGGCAGATCGTTTTGTGGTTTTTGGCAGCGCCGCGCTGACGAAAACAACAAAACACTCCATCCGTCTCTCTTCTCTTCTCCGTGCCTCCCTGCCCGCCCCGCCCGATTCGGTCGGGAGGCAGGCGGGCGTGACCTGCTCTGTGGTAAAAGCTTCTCCGCGCATGGGCAATACGGAAATCGATTACGATTACGATTAATGCGGACAGTTACTCTCCCTTGCCAGATCATGATCACGACAAGCGGCGGGACAGGCTGTCCCGCCCTACCATCGGAGAGGCGGCAGTCTCAAGTACCGCACGTGGCAAAAGCAAAACGAACATTCCACATTCCACATTCCACATTCCACATTCCACAGCCCACAGTCTTCTCTTCTCCTATCCGCGTTCATCTGCGGCACTCGGTTCCGAGTATTCCGGGCTGAGTCGGAAGGTGCGCGCAGACTCAAATGATCTTTCCAGCCCAGAGACGGTCAAGGAACACCCGCCATGGCAGAATTTCGATACCATCCGCGGTCTTTCGCGGATACACGTCCAGCGTCACCGCTATGTAGTGCCGGCAGACATAATCATCCTTGAACGCCCGAAGGCCTTTCAAATCATGATCCTTAGCCTCCCTTGTCCCCTTTATCTCAATCGCCACTTCGTGGTCGCCAAGCACAACATCCACCTCGATCTGCGACGATGTCCGCCAGTAGCAAACCGGATGATGTTTGCCTGAGTATTCCGTTTGCGCCCACATCTCCATTAAAAGAAAATGCTCAAATGCGCGCCCGAACAATTCTGTACCTGGTTCCACCATCCCGCGTCGTGCAAGTTGTCCAATAACCCCGGTGTCAAAGAAATAGAACTTGGGCGTGCTGATCAGCCTCCTCTTTCCACGTTTCGAGTAGGCAGGCAATGACCGACCAATAAGAGTATCTTCAAGGATCTGAAAATGCCCCTTAACCGTGGGAGCACTCACGCCGCATTCGCTCGCGATGTTATTGTAATTCACGACTTCGCCGTTCGACATGGCCGCAACTTCCAGAAATCTATTGAATGCCGGCACGTTACGGGTAAGAGCCTCGGCTGCAATCTCCTCCTTCAGGTAATTGCCGATATAATCCCGTATCATGCCTGCAGGTTCATCATTGATATAGTGCGGCGGCAGGAGACCGAAGGTTAAAGCCCTGTTCAACGACAACTCCGGTATTTCGGGGTAAACAAGCGGATACAATTCACAACGTGCGGCCCTGCCGCCAAGGAGATTACCATGTCCCCGTTTCAGTTTCCTGGCACTTGATCCGCAAAGAATGAATCTGATGCCCCTGTTTTCGATCAGCCAGTGAATTTCGTCAAGCAGTTCGGGAACCTTCTGTATTTCATCAATAACCACGGGATTCTGCTGAGTGCTGCCCGTGAGATTCTCCGCCTCACACTCCTGTCTGATCAAGGCCGGATTGCCAAGGAGTCTGCGATAAGTGTCCGAGAGAAGCAGATCATACCGGCGCGCATCCGGAAACAGCTTCTTCAAGAGCGTACTCTTTCCCGTCTGCCTGGCACCCCAAAGAAACACTGTTCTCTTTGCTGCAATATTCAAATCTATGATTCTGTTATACATGTATAACAATAGTACTACTTTACATTAGGACGTCAACTTGATTCAGCCGCTCAGGAGTTTCCTGTCGAATATTCAATCCGTCAGCTGACGGAAACGATGTTCGATGCGCATTTCTCTCTTCTCTTCTCCAGGCATGAGCAATACAGAAATCGACAACGATTACGACAAGGATTACGACGACGATTAATGCGGACAGTTACTCTCCGGTGCCAGATCATGATCACGACAGGCGGCGGGACAGGCTGTCCCGCCCTACCATCGAAAGGCGGCAGGCTCGGATGACACAAAGATAAGCAGGTCTTACGAACTAAGCCGTTAACTTTGTCGTTAACTACTTTCCGACTAACTACCTCGTAATCTTTGTCGTCAACTATATTGTCCGAAGGAAGTTAACGACGGGCGCATCTGCGATTAGGTGCAGCATGTTTCGCCTTTGTCCCGACACGCCGGGACTGAAACAAGAATTTGCTCACATACA
>JBAXMA010000325.1:0-4342 GCA_037134535.1 bacterium | reverse complement strand
GCCTACCACGGGAACTGGTATCTGCTCGCCCGCAGCATGGAGAAGGACAACTCCTGCGGATCTATTTCCACCGACAATTCCATGCTGTTGCCCACGATTCCATTCAGGACGATCTCCTTGTTCGCCGGCATGACGGTCCGGCAGACCCGCTGGTGCCTGCCGCGCAGGGCCGAGTTCGCCTCGACCGGTTCGATCCGGAGCCGCTTGTCGGGGCCAAGGGTCAACCGCTGAGCGAGCGACATGATCTGGTTCCAATCGTCACTGTGTTTCCCGTCGTTGATATTGAGAATGTTCACCACTCCGCCCCTGCCGTCCATGGCGGCAGACGGAGCGTGAACTCCTCCGGGGGCGACATTGCCATGATTGAAGCGGCCGTGCTCGTCCGCCGTGAACTGATGATTCTTCCGGTCGTAAGCACCGAGGAGATACTGTCCGCCCCTGGAGTGACTGAACAGGAGCAGAATATGTTTATCGCCGATTGGCAGAAAAGTCGGGCACGATCCGTCATCAATTGGAAAAGGCGGTCCGGCAAGGAAGTTTCCGTTGATGATCTTCCAATCCACCAGGTTCTTCGACGCAACGAGACATCTCGCCCCGATCAAACCGAGATAGGTGGAGCCTTCTTTCCAGATACAGGAATCGCCCATCGGCTCGCCAGCGCGCATGACAGGATTACCGGCGACCTTGTTCCAGTTCAGAAGCAGGGGATCCCGCGCAACGGCCACCATCTGGCCGGCTTCTATGCCGGGATAGAACGCCACGACCTGATTCTTCTCAACCACCGTGCCGCCGGAGAAACACATCTTCTCAATACCGGGGTGGATCGCATAAGGCAGATCGCGCCAGTGAACCAGGTCCTTGCTGACGGCATGGCCCCAATGCTGACGACGCTTCGGGATATCGGCTGGTGCCGGAAACTCATCGGCCGGGTATCCCTGATAGAAGAGATGCCAGCGTCCCTTCCAGTAACAGAGACCGTTCGGGTCGTTGAGCTCGTTTTCAGGGCTCACAAAATGATACAAGGGCCTGTACGCATCTGCCGCCAGCTTTGTGCGCGACCTCGCAAAACGAAGCAGCACGGGATCCGCCTTGAGCTCCCGCTCTTGTGCCGCCAGGGTTCGCGAGAACACCTGTCGCGGCACCGGCGAGGGATACTTCTCTGGCCAGGACTTCTTGAGGCGTTTACTCATATCCCCCACCATCCACGAGAGCCGGAGTTTCCGGCAGGGACCTTAACGATTGTTTACGGTCGCGGCGGCCTTGAAGTCACGTACGCTGCAAACCGGGCGTTCACTACCCTTTATCAGGGCCGCCTCGAGCACGTAGTCACCGGCCTCTGGAATCTTCATCGTGAAGTCCAGCTGCGTCGCGCTGAACGCGTCCACCTTGCATACCTGGGTCTTCTCAAGTACCGGCTTGCCGTCTTTGAGGATCCGCAGGCGGACCGAACCATCCCACTTGTTATCAAGGTCGTTGATGACCGAGACCGGGAACGCCTGATCGGCGCCAATCACGTAAGCAGGATCGTATGCATCGATCATGATTCCAACCGGCGCGAACGAATCCCGCACATATGTGTAGAAGTCCGGATCCCATTTGAGCTGCTCGAGGTCCGCCCAATGGTCGCTCGTCTGACCGTCGCCCCGGGAATAGCCCAGCCCGCAGAACTCCATAACCGCCGCACAGTTGCGGCCATGCCGCCAGAACTCAGTCTCGGCGGCCAGCAGTTTGGCATACATGCGCAACAACTGGGCATTCGAGGCGCCAGGGCAGATCGCGCTGTACAACTCACGAGTCAGCGTGGTGGGACTGCCATCACGATTGAGCCACAGCCATCCGTACTCATTGAGAATAACCGGGTTCTTGTCCTTGTTGCCCTTGATACCCTTGGGTACGCGTCCCAGATACGCGAGGCGGAACAGTGAGTCCTTGAAGTGATACTCGTGCGCCTCGAACGTGTCGCCTTTCCTGTCGGCCGTCTGCCAGCCGTTGTCCCAGGGCCTGTCTGAGAAGTCCAGCACGCGAACCTTGCGGGTCGCCTGCGCAGTGCATATCGCCGGCGTCTCGTTGTTGGCATCCCAGATAACCACGCACGGGTGATTCCATCGCTCCTGCAGCCACTCGGTGTACTCCAGCACCAGTCCGTCAGTGGTGAATTCACTGCCGTCCGGGAACATCTTCCAGATCGGATACTCGTCCTGAACCAGGAAGCCCATCTCGTCTGCGAGGCGATACCACATCTCCGGAGGCTGGCAGATGGAGAACCGGAACGAGTTCCAGTATACATCCTTGAACTGCGTATACATCTTGCGGATCCATGCCTCGTTCCACGGCTTGTTACCACGCTGCTGGTCTTCGAAGAACCTGAAGAGCGTGATGTTAGATTGCTATGATTTTGCCGGGTCTGCCAACACCGGTAGGGCGGCGACGTGCTACTCTGCGAAGTCAGCGAACCCGCTTCGCCAAGGCTACGCAGGTCAAGAGGCTGCCTTCCTGGCCTTCGTAGCCGGAGCTTGCTCCGGCGAAGTAGGCCGCTACGAAGCACGAGCCGCTCGCCGCCGCATAGCGCTCCGTGGTTGGGGGATCACGACCCGAGCGCCCCGCAGACTGTCGAACCGTCACTGGTTAGGGCAGCTCTGCGCTCCCGCTCCTTCGGGAGCGGGGCGCAGTCTCAGCACGCTCGTCCATCACTCAGATTGCACGTGTTCTGCCTCACTCCATCAACTATCATGCCCGTGATGTCATCAAACAGCGTGCGAAACGACAACGGGTGGGGTACCAACGCCGAATTCTGGCTCTACCGGGTCAATAAGACGACGTTCACCGTGCAGGCGATACCGTAGAATGGCTCAGTTTATGTCTGAAGACCAGTGATAGTGACCAGCAGCCGGAACTGTCTAATTCTACGCCTTGGAAGAACTAGAGCAGTACCAACTCCTACTTAAGCCATTTTTGATAGTACTCCACACCGGCCTTGTTCCCGTCTTTATAAGCTTGTTCCAACCCCACTCGCATTTCGGCCTGTTGCTTATCGACAGCCGCCTTTTGTGCAGCGTTCATTTCCTGACTGCGTTGCGCTTCTTGTCGCGCCTCGATTTTGCCCTGCTCTACAGACTTGAATATATTGCTTAATATTCCCATACAAGTCCCCTTTCGTGAGTTTTCTTTATGACGCTACAGCCACTGATTCAGTAGTTGTGGATTGCCCCTAGCTGTTTCCATCTTAGTCTTGCCAATTGACTGCGACGGAAACCTCAATACTGCCGCCATTCTTTATTCTACGGTACACTTCTGCATTAGCCGTCACCACAGGTGTCACCCTAACCAAGTAATCTCGCGGATTACTATTGATGATGCTCGCGGAATTGAACGTTACCGTCCCGTCGCCAGAAGCTCTGATATTTCGAACCCCGGACCCACGCCGGTCTTCTGGACTGAACACTTTTACCATACATCGGACACCAGGAGTACTGGCTTGGACAGTGACGCGAACAGAATTTGGGATGTCTATTGACATTTCCGGATCACCACTAGTCAGTGAATATGTGTAGGTGTTAGAACTTCCCCCCGCCAACGCAACGAGGGCTGCGGCCGTCACTGCCGTAATACCAATTAAGAAAGTCCATCGCTTCATGTTGTGCCCCTTTACTATCCGAAGCTCATCATTCTTCGCTGTCTTGGCAAAGCCGACTTTCCGAATTTCTCTTCCTTTCGCCCATTACTTACCGCTAAGTTGCACCCATCCTTTGCTCCCAACAATCCCGCAGTTGATGCAAAAACAAGCACTGTACCCATCGTCTTCCCTCATCAGACAACGTCCACCTTGCTTTTGCAGGGGGCAATCGCCATTGTTGATTGAGGTGTATACTTGCACCATGAAAGCTCTAGCTCCGGGAGGTATCGGAAAACTCATGTCGCCATTAGCACCATTCTTCAGCGGTCGGAAGAAAGCGTTGATCTTCGTGCCACTTAGGGCAAAACCGATGCGCACCCAATAATTGTCCGACGGAGAAATAACCTTCACAGATACATTGTTTGCGTCATGAGTTTCTGTAATCGCAACTTGGGTTGATTCAGCACTGCAATTGGTCGAGCCCGAACCGAAAGATAAAGCGACAACTACCGCGATCAACGACATAGCCTTCTTCATGCTGACACCTCCTTGGGTTAGTGGACGTTAGCAATGCCACACGCCGAAGACACTATCACATTCTCGATAGAACAAACAAGGTGAAAAGGTTGATAGGAAATCCCTTTTCGCGATACACGGCGGCTTGCTGTGGTGTGTGGCATAAACGTGCCCCTTCATGGCGGTAATGTGTCAGAAATGTGGCCTGGGTAC
>JBAXMA010000324.1:0-4387 GCA_037134535.1 bacterium | reverse complement strand
GAACAAGAAAGCCAAAATGCACTACCTGAGATGCACCAAATCGCAGATGCGCCCGTTGCACCCCGTTATCCCGAATAACCCTTGAACCATGAGCTTCGGCATGGTACGTCGTGCAACCCATGCTCGACAACAACATCACCACCATTAGTCGCAAAGATAGACGTAGCACCGCGTCCCCGCTTTTCATTGCCTCATAGATCTGCAAAGTGGTGTCGCAGTTCATCAGGTTATTGTCTCTCCACTTTCAACCGGGAAATCGCCGCAATCGCTTTCTCGTGTCCTCCTGCGGCGGCAAGTTTGTAGAATGATAGCGCCTTGGACAAGTTCTTCCTTACTCCTACACCCTCTTCATGACACCATCCCGCTGCATACTGACCATCCTCGTTCTTCTGCTTCGCGGCCTTGCGGCACCACTTGGCCGCTACCTTTCGATCTTCAGTCACACCTTGCCCGTAGTAATACCGCAAACCGAGAGTGAATTGTGCGCCACAGTTTCCCTGTTGAGCGGCTTCACGATACCACTTATCCGCCTCCGCAGAATCCGTGTCCACGCCTCGACCGTCCTCATACATCACGCCGAGATTGTACTGAGATTTCGCGTCGCCCTGCTCAGCCGCTTTTTGAAACCATTTCACTGCCTTCGCGTCGTCCCGGGAAACGCCCTGGCCTTTGGCGTACATCCAGCCGAGTCGGCGCTGTGCCTGAGCATCTCCCAACTTGGCAGCGCGGCGGGTGCTCTCAACCGATTCATTTCGTACAGACACAGAAAAGCTCCTGCTTCTCGACACCGTTGACCAATGTTCTCAATTCTACCGGGATCATGAAGACTCCCTTGGTTTCCATTCTTTCCCGATAGGCTCTGGATCCAGCCCTTACAAGCACCTGATCGCTCGAGTCCGGAATCACGACCGCTTCATCGCTCTCTCCTATGGCGAGCGCGATCTTGGCCGCCTTTTCCCCGAGATCCTTTGCCAGCGTAAAGCCCATGAATCCCATAAGTTCTCCTTTCTCCCTGTTACAGACGAGTCGCTGCGACTTTTCTTTCACAGAAGTGTCACAATTGAATTTGTTCAACGGCGCAAAACGATATTATCGATCAGGCGCACCTTGCCAAGGAAAGCAGCAAGGCACACGATAATCTGTTTGCTGTCAGTCCAGGTGGAAACAGGCAGCAGGCTATCCATGTCCACGATATCAACGTATTCAACCCTGAAGAAAGGGTGCTGTTCAATGTCGGCTACAATCGCCTGTTGTAGTGAGACCGGTGTCAGCGTTGCATAGTGCGCCGCGCATTTTCGCAATGCCGCATATAGCAACGGCGCAACCGCACGTTCCTGCGGTAGCAGGCGCTGATTGCGCGAACTCATGGCCAAGCCGTCCGTTTCCCTGACAAGAGGGCAGGGAACAATTCGAACCGGCAGCGAAAGCATTTGTACCATCTTCCGGATGATGGTGAGCTGTTGATAATCCTTTTCGCCGAAATAGGCCACATCAGCCCGTGTGATTTCCAGAAGGCGGCGCACCACGATGGCCACCCCATTGAAATGTCCGGGCCGAAACCTGCCCTCCATCACTTTGTCGAGCATGCCGAAATCATAAATGGTGGTATCAGGTATTGGATACACTTCCTGGACCGAGGGAACAAAGACGGCATCGCAACCAGCCTCGCGAAGCATGGCAATGTCGGAGTCCAGTGTGCGAGGATATTTCGCGAGGTCATCAGGATTGTTGAATTGGATCGGATTCACAAAGATGCTGCATACAACGATATCGTTTTCCTGACGGGCAAGTTTCACCAACGACATGTGTCCTGGGTGCAATGCTCCCATTGTGGGCACAAACCCGATTTGGCAGCCTTTGCGCTTGAGAGGCGAGAGATAGGATTGGATTTCAACAACGGTGTGAAGTGTGTTCATTCTAGTCCTTGGTCATGAGATCGACATAGGAAGCTTCAATCAACTCATCCGGCTTGATATCCAACTTCGCCATGAGCTTGTCCGCCTCGATCACGCCGGCTTCTGAAGGCTCGCCATCGGCAAGAACCACCTCCAGTTCCAGGAAGTGCCCCAGACCTTCGACTATGTCGAGGTGAATACGTGTTCTGCCTACATGGAACAGCGTGCGATGCTTCTTCACTCGTCCGGCCTGCCCGTAAGCCAGAGTAAGCGCTTCGCGTAATGTGTCAGGGGCAGGGGTGGGTGATCGAACGTAGAAAGATTCCTTCGGTCCATGCTGGTCCGCCCGGCGATAGTAGATCAGTTCGCCGGTCCCATTTGAGAAAGTGCGCAGTTTTAGGCGTCCTGTCTCGCAGCGGAAGAAGGTGTCGTCCTGAAAGATTTCGGTTGGCCCAGCGTCTGCTATCTTCGCAATCAGAGGCAACAGGGACGAAACACTCTCAATTCGGACTTTGATTTCGATGTTCCTTGGCATAAGGGTGTCCATTTCTATTCAGGCGGGTATTCACCTCTTTTACGATTGCCAAACTGCCACCGTAGTCAAAAGCCGCATCATAATAAACGGCCCGTCTGAGATTAATAAGTTTGTTCATTGCTGGTTCGTCCTTGAAATACACCGCTTTGGCAAGAATGGTATTAAGAACATTGAGCAAAACTTCAATTTGCATGATATTGATCATAGACGAACCATACACACAGTCCACAGTCCACAGTCCACAGTCCACAGCCCATGTGTCCCGTCATTCAGGGTGACGAAGAGAAAGGTATCCCACCTTCCTGCCTCACTTCTCCTGGCCGCCATGTCTTCTCAGTAACTCTGCCACTTCCGTGTGTTTGTGGCATATCGCCATGCCCAGTGGCGTCATTCTGTACTCTTCATCCTTGGCGTTCACGTCTGAGCCTTTTTCAATCAGGAGCTCGGCGATCTCCAGATTGCCGCTGTGCGCAGCTCCAAACAACGGTGTCGTATTTTCCGAATCCTTCACATGCACATCTGCACCATGGCCCAGAAGGAGTTTAACGATTGCCAAATTACCGGCAAGCGCAGCCCACAGCAATGGTGAACCGCCATTGCTGTCTTTTGCCTCTACGTCGGCACCGGCTTTCAAAAACCGCTTCACTGCCGCGATATCCTCGGAATAGACAGCTTCATGAAGCGTGGATGGTTTCCGGACCGCAGTGTGTCTTTGCAAGACAGTTGCGACATCCCTTTGCCCAAAGCGAATCGCCTGCATCAATGCCGTCGAGCCGGAATTATCCTTCGCGTTCAGATCGGCACCCTTTTCAATCAGGAACTCGACGGCTTCCAGGCGTCCACTCCTTGCAGCCACGATTATCGGTGTGGCCCCGAGGACGCTCCGCGCATTCACGTCCGCACCCTTATCCAATAGGGCTTTTATCAATTCAGGTTTCCCGCAACTTGCGGCCATGTATAGCGGCGTGAGATCCTCTCCCTCGACTCTTACGTTCACGTCAGCACCCTTGTCCAAAAGCAGGGCAATGAGTTCCGCCCTGGGAGCGAAGAATGCCCATATCAACGGTGTAATTCCCTCGTTCTCTGTTGCATTCACGTTCGCGCCCCTATCCAGGAGGAGCTTGACCATTTCCAGATGGTGTCCCTTCGTTGCCAGCAGTAGCGGCGTCATGCCGCCCACGCCCTTTACGCTAAGTTCAACGCCACTATCGAGCAGGGATGTGACAGTGGCGAGATCGCCCTCTTCTGCGGCCGTCAACAATGCCCGAGCAGATGCCGTTGCTTCGAGTTGCGTTACCCTCGTAGCGGCGGTCTCGTTTCCGCCGGCGGCGGCAAGCTTGTAAAATGACAGCGCCTGGGCTGCATCTTCCGGTACGCCGACCCCATTGTCATAGCACCATCCAACTGCCTGCAGACCTTCATTGTCTCCCTGATCCGCTGCTTTACGGAACCACTTCAGTGCCTCAACTTCATCTCTCTTGACGCCCTGGCCGCTGGTATAGATCGCGCCCAAATTGTATTGGGCGTGAGCGTGACCCTGCTCAGCCGCTTTGCGGTACATTTTCACCGCTTGAGCATTACTCTTGCGGACGCCTTGTCCATTGGCGTGCATCCAAGCGAGGTGGCTTTGCGCTGCAGCGGATCCTTGGTCGGCCGCTTTGCGATACCACTTCACAGCCTCAACTTCATCCTTTCCGACCCCTTGTCCGTCCATATACATCATACCAAGCCAAAACAGGGCAGGGGCATCTCCCTGTTCAGCCGCTTTCCGGAACCACTCGAACGCCTTACCTTCGTCCTTTCGCACATCTCTGCCTCTTGTGTATCTCAGAGCGAGATTGAATTGGGCATTGACGTTACCATCAACAGCAGCCTTCTCGTACCAGCAGGTCGCCTTGCTTTCATCTTTGCGCACGCCTCTACCGTCGTCATACATCACACCAAGATTGTACTGGGC
>JBAXMA010000323.1:0-4398 GCA_037134535.1 bacterium | reverse complement strand
ACGCCCCCATTCGCCCGCTATTCAGCCCGAAGAAATCCCCATTTGGAACCGTTGTAAATTTCTTGAGACACCATTTCTTGAGACACCCCATACCTGGAATTACTGCCACTCACAGTTGCCGCCGCTCTGCCTGCATCCTGCCCCTGTCACGAGCGGCGCAGGGGGGAGGCCTCTCATCAATGACTTTCCGGCATCGAACAGCTCCACTTATCTTGACTGCTGTCTCGATCTCCGGAGAGGCTCCGCATCCTCCCCAATGAGGATAGAATTCATACCTGCGACATCTCGTTGCGAATCGCAGGGCGCATCTGCGATCGGGTGCAATCGTCGTAATCGCAGATGCGCCCCTGGAATGAAACGAACGAAAGTGAACCGTTTCATCTAATGATTTTCGCCATGAACAACGCTGCTATTCCCGATGTTCAATTCGCTGCGGACAAACGACACTGCGCAAATTGACGAGACAAAAAACGACTTAGTGTTCTGACTGTCGAGGATTCCGAACTGGATAAACAGCAGGAGATACAATACATGCGCACGAATGAACAACGGCACACTCTGGTGGCTGACGATGAGGTCTTAATCTCTGTACCTGCAAAGTCACCGGTTCGTCGTTGTAAGATCCGGCAACCACAATGGAGCAGACAACAGAAGGAGAAAGACTTGTTCCAGAATATGAAGTTGGCAATGAAGATAGGAATGGGGTTTCTTGTTCCGGAACATCTATGGTGCAAGTGTCTGACGTGGCGGGACCATTATGATACCTTGGCTAATCTTGCCGAGATGACGGGTTGCATATTCTGCGGGAGACAACTTTTGAAAGGCGACTTCCTGATACCCGGGGTAAATACAAGAACAGAGATCATAAAAGCTGGCGGTAAGGGAAGAAGCTCATGACAACGGCTGTGCTATAGAGCTACTCCAGAGGGATATGTTCAATACGATATCGATTCAGGATTAGTTGAATTTTTCCTTCCCTGTCTTTTTGCTCATTTTCATGCCCTGATTGTCTTCAGTGTCATGATTGTGAGTCAATACCCTTCTGGTGCTGATAAGAAATCGCTTTTCCCACGACGTGGCAACTGCGTGTTAAGACCGCCATAAAGGTGCTCTTTAATGGTGGTAAGATGCCGACAAAGTGCCCTGGGTACAAGCTGGCGGCAACATTCCGCAGCATGGTTATAATCACTGAGAGCGCCTCCGATCCCTCGAACACGACTGTCGTTGATTCCTGCTATCTCGCACAAGTGCACGCCCGGCAATTATAACGGAATAGTTTTGACGAACATAATCAGAGTGATAGATTCACCGGCACTTTATGAGATTTGCGGCACAGTCGTTTGAGATTGAGATTTCGACCTGTTACTTGAGGAGAATAATTCATGCTGGATTTTGTTTTTGACGCTACCACGCAGACGCTTATATGCAGGTTCGAGGGCGAACTGAACAGCAAGACCTGTGCGGATCTGACACCCTTGATAGACCACACACTTGCCGATGTGGCACCGGGGGCGTCCGCAAAAACGCCGTCCGGAAAGTTGAAAATCATTTTTGACCTCGATAAGGCACCTTATGTCTCCTCCGTATTCCTGCGCGTCGTACTGCTGACGGCAAAGAAGGTGGCACAGGGCAACTTTTCCGTCATCAAGGCATGTCCGTTCGTAAAGGATCTCTTCACAACATCCGGACTGGAGCAGCTGTTGCAGAACACATCGGGCAGCATAGAGAGTACGCTGCACGAGAGCCGTGTATTCCAGCCGCCAAAGGCTTTTGCTGAGCAAGCGCACTTGAAATCCAAAGATGCCTATATGAAGGAGTATCGCCGTTCCATTGAACAACCGGAGGCATTCTGGGCGGAAAAGGCCGGACAATTGCTGGTGTGGGGCAAACCATGGGAAACTGTTCTGGAATGGAAGGCGCCGCATGCATCATGGTTCAATGGCGGACGTCTTAACGCCAGTGCAAACTGTTTGGACAAGCACCTGAACACGGCAACCGCAAATAAGGCCGCCCTTATCTGGGAGGGCGAGCCCGATTCAGGTACCGATGCCGGAGAGGAACGGGTGCTCACCTACAGGCAGCTTCATCATCAGGTGTGCCAGTTCGCCAATGTTCTCAAGCGCAATGGAGTCACCAGAGGAGATCGGGTTCTGATCTACATGCCAATGGTGCCGGAGGCGGTGGTAACTATGCTTGCATGCGCCAGGATTGGCGCCATTCATTCTGTCGTTTTCGCCGGTTACAGCGCCCAATCCGTGGCGGAACGCGTCAAAGATTGCCAGGCCAAAGTTGTTGTAACCGCCGATGGCGGATACCGGAAAGGTATCGTCATTCAGCTCAAACAAAATGTTGATGACGCTTTTGAATGCCGTGATGCCGGTGGTGCATACCTATGCGAGTCTGTAAAGAAAGTCATTGTCCTGCACCGTACCGGCAAAGCTGTGGACATAAAGGAAGGCCGTGATGTCTGGTGGCATCAGGAGCTGAGACTGGTAAATGCCGATTGTCCACCGGAAATGATGGAGAGCGAAGATCCCCTGTTCATCCTGTATACCAGCGGATCCACAGGAAAACCAAAGGGAATACTGCACACAACTGCCGGATACCTGCTTGGTGCGACACTCAGCCACCGCTGTATTTTCGACATTCGCGACACCGACGTCTTCTGGTGCACGGCCGATATAGGCTGGGTGACCGGTCATAGTTATGTCGTCTACGGTCCACTTGTCAACGGAGCCACGGTGCTCATGTATGAAGGCGCACCCAATCACCCGCAGCCGGACAGGATCTGGAGCATTGTTGCAAAGCACGGTGTTACCATATTCTACACCGCACCAACCGCCATCCGCGCATTCATGCAGTGGGGAAACGAATGGCCAGCCAAACACAATCTTTCATCCCTGCGCCTGCTGGGTACTGTCGGCGAACCTATCAATCCACAGGCATGGATCTGGTATCATGAAATCATCGGCGGCCAACGCTGCCCCATAGTGGACACCTGGTGGCAAACGGAAACCGGGTCCATCATGATTTCCACCTGCCCAGGTGCACTTCCTTCAAAACCGGGATCAGCCGGCTTGCCATTCTTCGGCGTCCATGCGGAAGTGGTCAATGAAGCAGGTCAAACTGCGCCCGTTAACAGCGGCGGTAAACTGATTATTCGCCATCCCTGGCCGAGCATGCTTCGCGGTGTGTGGGGCGACCCGGACCGTTTTCAATGGACATATTGGAATGATTTTCCCGGAAACTACTTCACAGGCGACGGCGCCCGCACTGATGCCGACGGCTACTTCTGGATCATGGGCAGAATTGATGACGTCATAAACGTGTCAGGTCACCGCATCGGAACAGCAGAGGTTGAGAGCGCACTCGTCAGCGACCCTGCCGTGGCGGAAGCGGCTGTAGTGGGACGGCCGGACGACATCAAGGGATCCGGTCTGATCGCCTTTGTAACCCTCAAGAGAGGCCAGCAAACCAGCACTGAATTGAGCGAGCGACTTCGCAATCATGTAGGCAGGGAAATCGGCGCCGTAGCCAAGCCGGATGAAATCAGGTTTACTGAGGCATTGCCCAAGACCCGCTCCGGCAAGATCATGCGACGCCTGCTAAAACAGGTTGCCGCAGGCGCGGAAATCACCGGTGATGTAACAACCCTTGAAGATTTCGGCGTCCTGAAACGTCTGAGCGGTGAAGAATAAGAGAGTTCATCTCCGGCTGTCCGTCTCCTTGGAGAGACAAACGAATGGGAGACCTACTCTCGTATGAGGTAATTTCAGCTCCGCTTCTCTATCTGCTTAAGAAGGTCCTCGAAGATGAACCAGTGGAACGGAAGAAATGTATACCAGTAGACTTTGCCGAAGAACGTCCGGGTGTCATAGTACGCATGTACCGAGAGCTTGTTCCCTTCCCCATCTGGAACGATGCTGAATTCCAGCCATGCTCGACCGGGCAACTTCATTTCGGCGCGCAGCAGCAGTCGCCGGTCAGGCACCAGCGCCTCCACCCGCCAGAAGTCTATGACATCGTTCACCCGTAGTGTTGATTTCCGTCGTCGTCCGCGGGAAGTGCCCACGCCCATCAGGAGCTTGTCCATCATTCCGCGCATGCGCCACATCCAGTTGCCGTGAAACCACCCCTCTTTTCCGCCGATCCGGCAGACCGAGCGGAACAGCTTTTCGCCGGAGGTAAAGGTTTTGAGAGAATGGAGCGCAGTGTAGCGAGGGACCGCCGTCAGTTCATGCAGCTTGATCGCCAGTTCGTGGGCGGGCGGATACGCATCTGACCAACGGGTGTAAACAACATCCTGGTCTTCACGCGAAAGAGCCCTGACAATCGCTTCCCGGTACGTCAACATCTTGAACGGCAGAATCGCGGCTATCCGGCTATCCTGGCATACAA
>JBAXMA010000322.1:0-4415 GCA_037134535.1 bacterium | reverse complement strand
GTAGAATCTGGGGGAACGGCCCAGCTCTGCCAATGCGTGCCTGATCTCGGGCTGAAAAATAATCAGGAACCCGATCGCCATATAAACGAACACTCCGCTCAATAGCCAATGAAGCACATCGAGATGAATGAAGTAAGTGAGACCGTAGAGAAAGACAATGGCCACCACAAGCCCGGTCAGCACCTGTGCCCCCCGAGTGCCCTGAAGGAACCTGAATATATAGTAAAATATACACGCCAGGATCAGCACCTCGAAAAGTGCGGCAGTCCAGAAACGCCAGTTGGTAACCATCCAATCCACTTGCCTATTCTCTGCTGCCGTTCATGAGAGCAGTCATCACATTGATAGCGTCCACGGAATCTCTCACATCGTGGACACGCATGACATCGGCACCCTTCGTTACGCAGAATGATAACCCCGCAATGCCGGGAATCAAGCGCTCACCAACGTCTCTACCCGTCAGCTTGCCAAGAAAACTCTTGCGCGACAATCCCACCACCACAGGACGCCCGCAGGCTGATCGCAACAAATCGAGGTGCCTGAGCAGTTCCAGATTATGCCGGACAGTCTTGCCAAAACCTATTCCTGGATCCACCGCTATCTGTTCTGCCTCGACACCATGCCCGGCCAGATCCAAGACACGCGATACCAGATATTTCGACACGTCAGCGGTTACATCGCCATACTGCGGTTTGTCCTGCATGCTCCGCGGGCTGCCCTGCATGTGCATCAGAATAACACCCGCACCGGACTCGCGAGCGATGTCCGCCATGCGCGAATCACCTGTAAGTGCCGATACGTCGTTGATTATCGACGCCCCGGCTTCGATCGCCAGTCGCGCCACTTCCGCTTTCGATGTGTCTATCGACACCACGGGGCCTGTTTCACCGCACTGCCCGAGCCGCCGGCACAATTCTTCAATTACCGGTATGACCCTGCGCTTCTCTTCCTCAACCGTAACAGTCTCTGCTCCGGGCCGTGTTGACTCTCCACCGACGTCAATGATATCGGCGCCCTCATCCATCATCTGCAGGCCGCGAGCCAGAGCGCTACCAGCGTCAAAATAACTGTTGCCGTCGGAAAACGAATCCGGTGTGACATTCAGAATGCCCATTACAAGGGGTATAGAGCCGCACTCGAATACGCGAGCCCGGCATCGCCAGGTAATGATGCGCCCGGTGACAGTCTGAGCTGCACTCATTGTCATTGACTACAGATTCCCGAGCCCGGGCAGTAGGCCCGGCTGCTCCGGCACGGCTGGCGGCTTGCTGCCTTTCGCTGCATCCTGTCCATCCCGGGCTTTACGCTCGTCTTCGGACAATATACGGCCGTGCTTGACTATCTCCATAACCTCTTCACCGTCGAGAGTCTCGCGCTCAAGCAACAGCCTCGCAATGTCCTCCAGTTTCTCACGGTTCTCAACCAGTATCTTCTTGGCGCGCTCATAGGCTTCACGCAATAAGGCATTGATTTCGGCGTCGATTTTCCGGGCCGTTTCCTCGCTGTAGTCCTTATGGCGCGTAACCTCCCGACCTAGAAACATCAGCTCCTCGGGCTCACCGAACGTCTGGGGCCCCATGTCAATGCTCATGCCCCAGTCGCAGATCATGAGCCTGGCTACGCGTGTAGCTTCCTTCAGGTCGCTCCTCGCGCCAGTCGTGATATCACCAAAGACCATTTCTTCTGCGACACGACCGCCCATAAGCGTAGCAAGTATGCCAAGAAGCTTGACCTTCCCGTCCATGTACCGGTCTTTCATGGGCAGCTGCATCGTAGCACCAAGGTATGCCGTGCCCCTCGGGATGATGGTTATCTTGTGCACGGGTTCGCTCTGCTCGACAAGCATCGTAACCAGGGCATGCCCTGCCTCGTGGTGTGCGGTAATCTTCTTGTCACCGTCGTCCAGCACGCGACTCCGCCGTTCCCGGCCCCAGCGAACCTTGTCACGGGCCTCCTCAAGATCCTTCAGCTCCACTCCCTCTTTTCCATTTTTGGCTGCAAGAAGCGCCGCTTCGTTCAAAAGGTTAGCAAGATCCGCACCCGAGAAGCCCGGCGTGCCGCGGGCTATCCGGCGGAGGTCCGCATCAGCAGCAAGCTTAATCTTCTTGCCATGCATCTTGAGGATCGCTTCACGTCCCTCCAGCATCGGCAGATCAATGACAATTGTCCGGTCAAACCGCCCTGGCCGCAGGAGGGCCGGGTCAAGCACGTCCGGCCGGTTGGTGGCAGCAATAATTATCACGCCCGCGGAGGACTCGAATCCATCCATTTCCACCAGAAGCGCGTTAAGCGTCTGCTCGCGCTCGTCATGGCCGCCTCCTATGCCCGTAAACCGGCTCCGGCCAACGGCATCAATCTCGTCGATAAAGATCAGGCAGGGAGCACTCTTCTTGCCCTGCTCAAACATGTCCCTCACACGCGACGCACCCACGCCAACGAACATCTCGACAAAATCCGAGCCGCTGATGCTGAAGAAAGGCACATTCGCTTCACCGGCAATAGCTTTTGCAAGAAGCGTCTTGCCAGTTCCAGGGGGCCCCATTAGCAGAACTCCCTTCGGGATCCGCCCTCCGAGCTTCTGAAAGCGCTTGGCATCCTTCAGGAACTCTATGATCTCCTGCACCTCTTCCTTCGCTTCGTCGATACCGGCAACATTCTCGAATGTGATCTTGTTATCACCGCGGGTGAGGAGCTTCGCCCTGCTCCGGCCGAATCCCATTACACCGCCGCCTGCGGACCGCATCGGCCGGATAAAGACGAAATAGAGAACAACAAACAGAAGGAGGAAGGGAAGCGACCCCAGAAGCAGGTCTGACAGCATGGTATTGGAATAGATGTTCTTGTACTCAATACCGTTCTTACGCAGAAGCTCCGTGACCTTGTCATTCTCAGTCAGGCTGATCTTGACCCCGCGCAATTCCTTATCCTTGTCCTTGCCCTTCCCGCTGGATACCCTTTCGCAAAACAGGGTCTGCCGGCCGACACCGTCTATCCTGACCTCGCACTTCTTGACCAATCCGTTGGTCACCATGCTCTCGAACTCAGGATATACGGAAATCTCATCGTATGGCTTCTGCTGCTGCTGCCAGACCTGGAACGCAACCACAACCAGGGTAAACAGAAGGAACCACAAAATCAGACCGCGGAACGACAATGGGTCAGGAACTCCGGAAGGCCCCCCCTTGGGCTTCTTCATCTGGTCTTTGCCGGAACTAGCCATTCAAGTCTCCTTGATTAATTGCATACACACACATACCCCGCACTAAAGTTGCTGATACTACCCCATTATGTGCCGGATATGCAACCGCTATCAGCGTTTCTTCGTAGTTTACACTGCTGGAATTTCAATCCGCCTGACCTTCGCTGCGGCATCGCGCTGCACGGTCCTGGCAAACTGGATGTCCGGCACGCCGAAAAGCATGGCATAGTATGTATGCCCGTCCGGTATGCCCAGAACCGGTTTCAACTCCGGTAACGCAATCAGGGCCATCTTCAACATACCCCACCACACAGTACCAAGCCCTGCGCTCTGAGCCAGAAGCTCGAAATAGGCCAGCGCAATGGGAACATCCTCAGTAGGACACGCCGCGTCAGGTGATGCGGAAACAATCAACGCATGCGGTGCATTGCGGAATATGAGATCGATCTTCTTTTCGTAATAGGCCGGAACCGCTGCCATGAGATACGAAAAGTTAGCGGGAATCTTTCCGGCCGCATCTGCCGCCTTCAACCCCGACAATACCCGTTCACGAAATCGTTTCATTGCCGCTTTGTCGTCAATAACCCTGAACGTCAGTTTACGGCTGTTTACGCCGCTTGGCGCATTTGACACAGTGGCCAGCAGTTTACTGATCAAAGCCGGATCAACATTCTGGTCCTTGTAGTGGCGGATACTGCGCCGCGATCTGATCAGCATATTCATCTTTTCGAAACCCGGCAGCTTGTCGGAAGTAATCGGAATGCTGTCCGCCGGATTTTTGCCATGAATGGAAATGGCAGCAGTCGGGCACACAGCCAGGCAGTGCTGGCAGCCGATACACCCCGCTTCCTTGTCTTTCTTGATGTCAGGCGGCTGACTCCCGGTCTGCTCTATGATCCGGGACGGGCAATCGTCAACACACAATCCGCAGCGCGTGCAAAGTTCATCAACGACCTTGAAGTTCAGCATGATTCTCTCCTTTGATTCAGGTTTCCGGCCAGCCCATCCGCAACACCACAACCCTGTGCGGAGTGGAATCATGAAGTATTTGAGAACGAATTGCGATAGTGAAAAGGAGTATTTGGCGTTCTTGGGCGCGGCTGCGTCGAGAAAGGCAATCAAGCTCATTCCGCGGCTCGGCGGGACGCCTCGCCCTACCTGCTATGTAAGCGCCCTGTGAACCCGGTTGGGACCGCGCGCCGGAATTCGGCGAGAC
>JBAXMA010000321.1:0-4429 GCA_037134535.1 bacterium | reverse complement strand
GGGCTGAAATGTAGCTCCCCTCCGGGGAGCGAACATTCAACATTCAATGTCCAACTTGGTCGCGGAGTTGGCTGAGATTCCTGGGTTGGATATTGGTTGTTGGATATTCATTGTAAGTCGTGCATGACAAGCATGTTGCAATAGAATGAGTCGTTCTTAGCTTAACACCTATGTGTGCCACCCGCGCCGGGCATTGTTTCACAGCTTCTGAGGGAGTGCTTTTACAGTGTAACTCAAATCCTCGCCTGAGAGCCCGCCCGTGATGCAGCCGTGAAGAGCTGTGACCGGGAATCTGAAGTCAGACAGAATCTGAATTCAAAGTTGATTACCGGTCAAAGTGATACTATTGTATCACTATGAAAACTGAACTTGTCACTACCGTGAAGCGTCAGGCAACAAGACTCATTTCGGAGCTTCAAGCAGATCGTTTGCCCATTCTCATAACGGAGCACGGCAAACCGGCGGCTTATCTTGTCGATGTAATGAGCTTTGAAGCGCAGCAGGACCGTATACGTATCCTTGAAGGAATCGCAAGAGGAGAACAGGCTGCCCAGGAGGGACGCGTTCTGCCACATGATCTGGCGAAAAAGAGGATGAAGAGATGGCTCGACTGATTTGGACTGAACCGGCTCTAAGAGATCTTGAAACTATTGCCGAGTATATTGCACTGGATAAACCCGATGCCGCCCGAAGATACATACGGAAGGTGTTTGAAGCGGCAGAGAGACTGACTCAACTCCCGAAGTCCGGGTCAATTCCGCCCGAGTTGCCGAATCTGCCGTATCGGCAGATTGTTGTCCCGCCCTGTCGTATCTTTTACAGGAGCAATAAGGAGGGTGTCTTCATCATCTTTGTCATGAGGGCGGAACAGAGTCTGTCGCGGGATGTCCTGACCGGCAGAGGATAAGACTAATCCAGTGCCCTGCGGACATCGCGGACAAGTGCGCCGAGATTGCCATCTTTCGCGGCCTTGACCAGTGCACTGCCGACCACGGCGCCATCTGCGGCGGCGGCGGCGGTTCGGGCTTGTCTGCCGTTACTGATCCCGAAGCCGACCACAATAGGAAGTTCTGTCGCCAGCCTCAGCATGGCCATGTGTTTGCCGATGTCCGAGCTGACTCTGGTGCGGGCACCGGTTACGCCAGTGACCATGATGTAGTAGACGAAGCCATTGGCGCCTGCGAGAATACGGCGGGCCCTCTGCAAATGCGTGGTGGGGGCTATGATCCTGATCAGCGAAAGACCCAGCGGTGCAGCGAACGCATTAAGTTCCCCGGTTTCTTCGAACGGCATGTCAACTATCAGAAGACCATCGACACCGGCCTTCGCGGCGTCGGTGCACAGCCGCTTGTAGCCGTAGGAATAGAACGGATTGGCGTAACCGAAAAGAATGATTGGCAGATCCGAGTCCCGGCGCAGGCGGCTTACGAGTTCGATCACTTTCGTCACCGTTGTGCCTGCTGCCAGCGCGCGCTGTGATGCAGCTTGAATCACCGGTCCATCCGCCGTGGGATCCGAAAATGGTACACCAAGTTCAAGTATGTCAACGCCGTGCTTTATCGCGGCGCGAATGTCGGCCTCTGACTTGTGCATGTCCGGATCGCCAGCCGTGAGGTAGCCGACGAACGCCTTACGTCCCTGCTTCTTCAACGCGGTAAAGGTATTCCGTATTCTGTCACTCATGGTGGCTTCCCTAGTATTCCAGAACGCTGTCGAGGTCCTTGTCGCCGCGGCCGGAGAGATTGACTATAATGGATTGTGTCCGCTTCATTCGCCTGGCGCGTTTCATGGCCTCGGCAAGAGCGTGACACGACTCCAGTGCCGGAATGATGCCCTCAAGCCGCGTGAGCGCATGAAATGCGGCAAGAGCTTCCTTGTCGGTTACGCAGCAGTACTCAACGCGGCCAGTATCGGCCCATAGCGCGTGCTGGGGCCCCACTCCGGGATAGTCGAGACCGGCAGCCACGGAATGTGCATTGACGATCTGGCCGTTGGAATCCTGCAGTACGTAACTGCGGTTCCCGTGGAGTATGCCGGGCCTGCCGGCACAGATGCTTGCCGAGTGCTTGCCGGTCTTGAGTCCAAGTCCGGCGGCTTCTACTCCGATAAGTTTGACGGTCTTATCTTTCACAAAGCCTGAGAAGATCCCGGCAGCGTTGCTGCCGCCGCCGACACAGGCCACAACCATGTTCGGAAGTTTACCGGTCTTTTCGAGGATCTGCTCTCGCGCCTCCTCGCCGATGATCTGCTGGAAATGACGGACCATCTCAGGGTAGGGGTGGGGGCCGGCAACGGAACCTATGACATAGAATGTTGTTTCAACGGTGGCAGTCCATGCTCTGAGGGCCTCGCTCATTGCGTCCTTCAGGGTGGCCGTGCCGCTCGTGACCGGGTGAACGGTGGCACCGAGGGCGTGCATCCGCTTTACGTTAGGCGCCTGACGCCGGATATCCTCTGCACCCATGTAGACCACGCACTCCATACCGAGTAACGCGGCGGCAGTGGCGGTTGCCACGCCGTGCATACCTGCGCCGGTCTCGGCCATAAGCCTTTTCTTGCCCATTCGCCGGGCAAGCAGCGCCTGACCGATCGTATTGTTGACCTTATGCGCTCCGGTGTGATTGAGGTCCTCGCGTTTCAGGTAGATCGCGGCGCCGCCGCATACGCCTGTCATTCGCTTTGCCAGATACAGCGGTGATGGCCTGCCGACATAGTCCCTGAGAAGCTCCGCCAGCTCGGAATTGAATTTGGGGTCCGCGATCGCCTTGCGAAACACAATGTCCAGGTCCTCAATCGCCGGCATCAGGGTTTCAGCGACGTATCTTCCGCCGTAGGGCCCGAAGTGACCGGGGCCGATAGAGTCAGTTGCCGATATCTTTTGATTGCGTTGTTTTGTCATATTCAGCTCTTGATCTTTCAATAAAGGCCTTCATCTTTGCCCGGTCCTTCCGGCGCGGATTGCGTTCAACGCCGCTTGATACATCAACTCCTGCGGGCCGAGTAACCAGTATGGCTATCGCCACGTTGCCGGGGGTGAGTCCGCCCGCCAGCATCGTCGGGTGCCTGCTTGCGAAGCGGGCAGCCTTTTTCCAGTCGGCCGTCTTGCCGGTGCCGCCATATAGGCCGGGGATCGCAGAATCCACGACGTAGCGGCTGGCTGGCCACTTGCCCGGCAGTGGCGAGCAGTGCCCATCCAAAAATCTGACCGACCGCCACACCGGCACGGTCATTTCCACGAACTCTTCAGCCCGCTCATTCCCATTGAGCTGTATTGCGAACAGGTTGCAGTCAGAAGCTATCTTCTCGACTACAGCCCTCGATTCATTGACGAAGACCCCTATGGCCTTCTTCTCTGCGGAGAGCCCGTCCAGCAGTTTCGCCAGTCTGATGCCGCTGATGAAGCGCGCCGATCCGGCATACAGCACGAATCCGATGTAGTCAGCGCCAAGGTCCAGAGCAGCTGCAGCGTCGTCCCGCCTGTTCAGACCGCAGATCTTTATTTCAACGCTGTTCACGCGTGACCCCTGCGGCAGTCCTCCGCGGCGGCTCCCCTCAACTCAATGAGTTTTGAGAGCGGATCGCCGTCCCTGAGAAGTGCTTCGCCAACGAGGAAACCGTCGTATCCGTGTTTCTCGAGCTTTACCACGTCGGCACGTTTGCGGATGCCGCTTTCGGCTATGCATAGCCTGTCTTTGGGAATCAAGTGGGCGAGCTGCTGCACGATCGACAGTCCGCACTTGAGCGTTGCGAGATTTCTGCTGTTTATTCCGATTATGGCTTCCTCAAGATCCAATGCCAGCCGGAGTTCTCTTGCAGTATGTGCTTCAGCAATAATTTCCAGATCATGCCGGAGCGCTTCTTCGTAAAGGCTTCGCAGCAACGGGGCATCGAGTGCGGCAACTATGAGCAGAAGAACATCGCCTCCGCACGCTGCGGTCTCGCAGACCTGATAAGGATCGCATATGAAATCCTTGCGCAGAATTGGCAACTTAACGCTCTTCCGGACCGCTGACATGTGTTCGATACTGCCAAGGAAGTGGAGCGGCTCTGTCAGCACAGACACCGCAACTGCTCCGCCCTTTTCATAGAGACGGGCAGTCGCGCCGGGATCGTAGTTTTTACAGATAAGTCCGGCAGAGGGACTCGCTTTCTTGACCTCTGCAATGATATGCGATGCACCGTCGCTGCGCAGCTGTTTTGCGAGGCTGCGATGCTTTCGCCGCCGGGCTGCTGCCTGGAGAGCTTCAACAGGAACGGCCTTCTTCGCTTTCGCGATATCTCTGGCCCTCTCCGCAAGTATCTGTTTAAGAATATTCATGAATTTGTCTTCTTTACCAGACCGTCGAGCGCCTGCATAGCCTTCCCGCTGTCAATTGACTCGCGGGCCATTGCCATGGCAGTTTCAAAATCGTCAGCCTTGCTGCCTGCG
>JBAXMA010000320.1:0-4460 GCA_037134535.1 bacterium | reverse complement strand
GTAGCAGGCCTTGTGGCTATCACTCCGGCATCAGGCTTCGTGACACCGCTTGGAGCACTGGGCGTGGGTATTGGTGCCGGCATAGTCTGCTACCTGTCCGTTGCGTTCGTTAAGGCCAAATTCGGCTATGACGACACACTGGATGCATTCGGCGTCCACGGCATCGGCGGCATCTGGGGAGCTCTGGCCACGGGCCTGTGGGCCACAAAGACCGTCAACCCGGCCGGCGCGGACGGATTGTTCTACGGCAACCCGGTTCAACTCTGGATTCAGCTCAAGACAGTGGTGGTTGTAATGGTCTTCTCTTTCGCAGGCTCTTTAATCCTGCTGAAACTGGTCGATCTGGTGGCGGGGTTGCGGGTGTCGGATCAGGATGAACGGATCGGGCTGGATCTCACACAACACAGGGAATCAGGTTATACTGTTATCGATTGATACATGACATACAAGGAGACAGATCATGAAATATATAATCGCAGTGATACAACCCGACAGGCTTGACGCGGTAATGAGCCTGCTTGAGGAAAAGGAAATACACCTGGTTACAGTGACCAGCGTGATGGGGCGTGGCAGACAGAAAGGGATTGCCGAGGTATACCGCAGCCACAAGGAGGCCGGCAATCTCCTGAGGAAAGTAAAGCTGGAGATCGCGATCAATGATGAATTCTTGAAGCCAACGATCGACGCCATTGTGGAAGGTGCGCGTACGGGCAAAGTCGGTGACGGCAAGATATTCGTACTCGACCTCAAGGAATGCATGCGTGTGCGCACCGGAGAGACAGGCTCGGTGGCAATCGGGTGAAGAAGAAACAATAGACATCAGACAATATTAGATAAACACCGGGTAGAGCAGGCCTGATGCCGGCTACCCGGGACACTGAGCAAAGACAGGGCAAAAAAGGAGGAGCGACATGAGAATGAGACTGACAGCAATGATGGTCGGTGTTCTGGTAATGGGAACGGGCGTGGCGAGGGCAACGCCATCTACAACGTACTGGACGCCCATGACAGTGGACGTGCAGTCGTATGGCGTCCTGCACATCGGAGCGGATAACTACTTCACCGTGTTCAAAAAGGCCGAGGCGGGTGGTGGTGACTTCCCGACCGATTTGGGCCTGACGATCGGGGTACTGCCGTTCAAGTCGGTAGTAGCGGAGATTGGCGTAGATCTGATGGAGTCGAGCGACAACCCGCTCTACTTCAATGCCAAGATCGCCGTGCTGGAGGACACCTTGTTTGATGGGGCCCCCACAATCCAGGTCGGCATATTCAATGCGGGTACAAAGAAAGATGTTACCGATCAGAATATCGCCTATGCTGCTATCGGGAAAACCATTCCCGGCATAGGACGCCTGTCCGCAGGGCCATACATAGGCAACAGCAGCGTCCTGGTGGAAAAAGATGGCAACAAGGATAATTCCGGATTCATGGTAGCATTCGACCGGGGTTTCACGCCGGTGAAGGATAAAGATGGCAACGAGTATAACAAGTGGGTGTTTGCGGCAGACTATGCGTCCGGCAACAACGCGCTGGGAGGAGGAGGCTTCGGAGTCTACCACTTCTTCACAAAGGACATCTGCCTCCTTACTGGCCCTGTGTGGTTTAACGAGGAAGCAATCAACGGCGACTGGAAGTGGACATTCCAGCTCGATATAAACCTGTAGAACGGCAGAAGGATAGATGCAGGTCTCTACCCTTGACGGGGTGGAGACCTGCCTGACGCACGTCTACCGGGCCGGAGAACGATCCAGGTAGCATTGCACCTTCTGGGCCATTGCGTCAGCCCAGAGCTTGACAGAACGATGAGACGGCAGGAAGCCGACGTCTATGACCTTGACAACATCCTGCCACTTTCCTGCTTCCGGAACCATGGCCAGCAGCCTGCTGGGAGAATCCAGAAAGAACTTGCGGTGAAGGTGATTTCCCTTCTGATCCGGGAACAGCGCCAGGTACAGCATATCCATCTCAACAAGTTCGTTAAGAAAATGTGTTCCGAGAGAAACATCCGGAACCAGGTCCTCGCGCATCGCCACTATTTCACACAGGATTGACACGCGGTTAATCTCGGGGAACGACACCGGCACTCCGAGCTCGGGCGAACTCGTACCCCAGCGGCCGGGCCCGATGAGCATGAGGTTGCCCGACGCCTCCTTGTATGCGCGGTTGATCTTTCCCACCAGGCGGGCAACTGCATGCCGGTCATTGAGCGGCAGCTTTCCGTACGCCTCCGGCACCACATAAATAAAGGAACCCACGTCCACCAACCGGCTCTGCCCTATCACCGCGCCACGGGCTTCAATGATACGATCCTGCTCCTTCACTGTCACTTTCGGAAGCCTGCTCATTTCCACGCCCTTGACTGGCAGCGGCCGGCACTGGACAAGATTTATGCGGTATTCCCCATTTTCAAGAAAATTGGTGGTGAACTCAACGTCAACGGGACAACCATAGCCCTTCTGGAGAACCGCCAGTATCTTACGCATGTCTTCAACGTAATGAGTATCGGACAGCAACCCCTTGAACGTCAGCACCATTGCACGAGACCTGCCGGGCCTGTCGTCCGACTGATCTTCTTCTGCAAGCATATCCATCGGCAACGTGCCGCTGCGCGCAACCACATCAGTGAAACTTCCCGACACCAGCTGGTTGGCGTCCAGATCAATGTAATCGACGCGCTGCTGCACGTACTGCCGCATTTCCTCAAAGTTCGCCTCCGGCCGCTTGTCGGGCGCGTTGAGTGCGACAATCCTGGTATAGTCGTCGTCAGACCTGTTTACCGCCCTGGTCCCGAGGCCGAAGACCAGGCGGACAACACCGGCCTTCGGGTCTATACTTTCGTTCCATACGTAGGGATTGAATGAAAAGCCGACTCCGGCAACTGACGGGTAGAAATACCTGCCGTACATGCTGCCCGAAACGCGCATCACCAGCAGCGCCATCTGCTCGTCGCGATCAAGTATTCCCCGGCGCGCCCGATAAGCCAGGGCACGTTCACTCATGGCGCTGGCATAAACTGTCCGGACCGCCGCCAGAAGATCCTGAATACGCCGCTCGCGGGGCCCCTGATTGCCGCAGAACACGCTTTCGTACTTGCCCGCAAACGTATTGCCGAAGTTATCCTCGAGCAACGAACTGGACCGCACAATAATCGGCGACTGGCCGAAGTAGTCCAGCATTTCCTCAATCTGCCGCATCGTGTGGTCGGGAAATGTGCCTGTCAGAATACGCTGGCGAGCCTGCTCCGCTCCCTCAAGAAAGCTCGTGGGATTCTTCTGCTTCTGGAACACCCACCAGATGCCGTTGCGGACAAGAAATGTGTAGAAAATATCGGACCCGATATAGAAAGAATCGTGCGACTCAAGCAGTCCGGCAATTGCAGGATCGGCTTTCTTCATCATAGCGCGCGCCAGGAGCATGCCCACCGTCTTGCCGCCGATCAGACCGCTTCCGATCATGCGCTTGCGGATCTCCACGACATCTTCAACTGTCATGTTCTGCAAAACCAGTTTCAGCATGCCCTCGTCACGGGATACAATCATGCGGACCAACTGATTGAAAAGCTCATTCTTATCAGACCCCGGATGATGCCGTCGTCCGTCTGATGCCACCAGTTCTCCTGCGTGCTGAAACGCATTGTCCCACAGCCCCGGACTGCGAACCGCATCAACCCTGGTCCACTTGACTGCAGCGCGAATTTCGGACGTTGTCGCACTGGAAGCGACCGGGGTGAAGACATCGCGGCCGTCCCACTCGTGAAGCATGTGCATCGTGGGCGAATAACGGTGTTGCACCTTTATCGGGTATATGAAGAGCCTGCCGTTGTGACGATAAACGTCGAGAAGAACCTGAGTCGTATCCGCAATCGGGCCGGTCGCATCCTGCGAATGATAATTTCTGAACAATGCAAAGTAGGTCACTGTTTCCATGTCATACAAATATGGACATGTCAGCATGAAGAAATTGCCCAGCATCTGGTCCGAATACCAGTCGCCGGCAAGTTCAGAAAGGCAATCGAACACATAGAAGGCTCCCCGCCCGGCAGATTCAATTGCTGAGTGGATGGATGAAATGAAATGCTCAAACCCGTCTTCGGGTTTCAATTCATGAATATCGGCTCCGAACCCCGTAGGCACCAGCGGCGGATGGCTCGCAAAACGGAAGTAGACCAGACGACGCCCTGCCTGTCGCGCAGCCTCACAGTATGGCGTCACCAGCACCTGGTAATCTTCGACATCGCTGATCTGCCAGACAATGTTGTCTCCCGGCAGAACCCCCTTGAGCACACCATCAAGACCAGTCAGTCCGGTCGTAAGTTTTACAGACCCTGATTCCATACACCTCCTCCATGCCTGAACGCTGGCAGTGTTGCCGACGCCGCGATTCGGGTCAAGCCCGGACCATAATGATGTCGCGTAGTTTTCAAAGTTGGACTTTTCTGTGCGATCAAAGTTGGGATTCTC
>JBAXMA010000319.1:0-4463 GCA_037134535.1 bacterium | reverse complement strand
ACTATCATTTCTCAGTGCGTGGTCCGATTGTGCACGATCTGCAGTACACCTTTATGCGTGACTGGTTCTTTATGACTGATGAGGATCCTGCCATCCTTCTCAAAGAGGATAATTTTCCACCGCTCGGGCCTGTGGGTGACCAGGCTATACGCGTTGTCAATGGCGGACCAGCCTCGGAAATGGAATCAATAGCGGACGTGTTTTTCATGGCCATTGTCGCGGCCCGGCGGCAGGTGCTGGCTGTAACGCCCTACTTTGTTCCGCATCGCGACATCGTCGGGGCAATGAGGGCAGCGGCACTGCGTGGTGTGGATGTGAAGCTTGTTGTCCCGAAATACAATAACCATGTCGCTGCTGGTTTCGCCAGCAGAGCTCTCTATGAGGACCTGCTGAATGCCGGTGTACGCATATTTGAGCGCCGACCGCCATTCATGCATGCAAAAGCGCTCCTGGTTGACGATGTCTTCGCATTCGTAGGCACTTCAAATCTCGATGTCCGTAGCTTCAGGCTGGACTATGAAACGAATCTCGCCGTGTGCGATGCACGCTTCGCGGAACAATTGAAGGAACTTGTATTGGAGGATATCGGCCTGAGTGATGAAGTTGATATGGCAGTATGGATAAAGCGATCGTCGCGGGAGAGAATGATGGAGAACCTCTGTTCCCTGATGGTACCGGTATTGTGAATAACGTCAGCATGAATAAAGTACGGATGGCGGTGATAGGCGCAGGCCCTGCTGGGCTTGCGTCTGCCATTTCGGCAGCCAGACACGGTGCAGAGGTGGTCGTCTTCGAACAATTGCCCGAAGCAGGACGTCGGTTGCTGGCCACTGGTGGCGGACACTGCAACTTCACGAACATCCTCCGGCCGGATGAATTAGCCAGGCGATTCGGCTCTTGCGAACGTTTCGTGTCGCCTTCCTTCAAGTCAGCCGACAGCGACAAGCTGAGAGAATTCTTCACGGACCTCGGTGTGCCATCACACAGCCCGGACGGATTTCATGTGTTTCCGGTATCGAACTCGGCGATCAGGGTCAGGGATGCACTGGTTGCTGCTTGCGCCCGGCATGGGGTTCAATTCCGGTTTACAGCCAGGGGCACGGAACTTGGGGTTACGGATGGCAGGATCGCCTGGATTGAGGTTCATGGATTGAAGGAGCAGATGTCCGCGGTGATTCTTGCCGCCGGCGGGGCGAGTCGTTCGGAACTTGGCGGCGGAAAGGGCGGATTTGAGCTGGCAGCGACTGCAGGCCATACGATTGTTGAATCCAGTCCAGCTCTTGTTCCTCTGGTAACACATGAGCCATGGCCGGGGACGCTGGCCGGAGTAACAATACCGCAGGCAGTGGTCCGGTGCGATGTGGCAGGCTTTCAGTCAGAAGGCAAGGGCGCATTGCTCTTCACGCACAGGGGCATTTCCGGGCCGGCCGTTCTGGATGCCTCAGGAGCAGTAGCCTCGGCATTACGGTCTTTTCAGATGGTTCCGATACTGGTTGATCTTGCTCCGCACATGACCGCTGAACAATGGCGGCTGGACCTTGACGGGCACAAGAGAGATCACGGCACGCGGGTGATTCTTTCCGTGCTGCGACTGTATCTTCCGGCGTCGCTGGCTAAGGCTGTTCTTGATGTTGCCGGAGTGTCGGCAGACACTACCATGTCGAGGATGTCTGCTGATCAACGTAGCCAGCTGATTCGCTGCATGCGCTCTCTGCCATTGACTGTAGTCAGCACCGATGGAATGAGGGCCGCCATGGTCTGCAGGGGCGGGGTGGACGTGAAGGAGATTGACCGCAAAACTCTCGAAAGCAAGCTGGTCGGTGGCCTGTTCTTTGCCGGTGAGGTCATGAATGTTGACGGTCCGTGCGGCGGATTCAACCTGCATTGGGCTTTTGCCAGCGGACTTCTGGCAGGTGCTTGCGCGGTGCAAAAGAATCGTTGAAGATCGCGGAGTGATATAGTAATGCTTCCTGAAAAGAAGAGAGGAGAATGAACGAATGACAACAAAACGGCTTTTTGCGGCGGATCTTGGTGCATCCGGAGGCAAGTGTTTTGCCGGCGTGTTTGAGGGGAAGCAGTTCACGCTCAAGGAAATTCATCGTTTTGCTCACGAAGGTGTTTCGTTCTATCTTCCGGATCGGACTGGCGCCGTCCGTGAGCGCATGTATTGGGATGACATATTCATATATCGCAACATAGTTGAAGGTCTGCGGACTTTCCGGCGGGACGTTTGCGACAAACTTGATTCAATCGGCATCGATACCTGGGGTGCCGACGGCCATTTTGTCAGCGGGGATGGAGAAATGCTCGGCAAGATCCACTGCTATCGTGATCATCGGCTGGACAATATGGTGCAGGAGGTAAAGAAGAAGGTCGACGCACGGCGGATGTATGAGATTACAGGAGTTCATTTCCAGCCGTTTAATGTGTCAAATCAGATGCACTGGTTTGTGAAGAACCGGGCGGAGCTCCTGCTGCCCGGTTGTATGTTTCTGCCCATTCCGACAGTGTTCTACTACTACCTCGGCGGTGTAAAGCAAGTGGACTCATCATGGGCCAGTGTGACTCAGCTCATGAATGCAAAGAAGAAGAAGTGGAGTTCCGAGATTTTGCGGAAGCTGGATATCCCTTTGACGGTCATGCCTGAGATTGTTGAACCCGGTGCCGTGCTCGGCGAGCTTTCTGAAGAACTTGCCGCTGCCACCGGTCTGAACCGTGCATTGTTGATTGCTGCTGCATCCCATGATACTGCCAGTGCTTTTGCAGCCGCACCGGTTGCTAATACTGATGAGGCGCTGATTATAAGTTCCGGAACCTGGTCGCTGGTTGGCAAGCTGATTCCTGAGCCGATTACAACCGAAGCTGCGCAGGCGGCCGGTATCAGCAATGAGGGCGGTGTCGGCAATATCAGGTTACTGAAGAATTGCATGGGCACGTGGCTTGTTCAGGAACTGCGCAGGGTCTGGCGCAATGTCGACGGCAGGGAAATGGAGTGGGGGGAGATTACGGAACTCGCGGCGTCTGCCAGGCCATTCGGATCACTGATTGATCCTGACAATACAGGCTTCTACAATCCATCCAACATGGAAACGGCCATCGCTGAGTTCTGCCGGAAGACTGATCAGGCGGTTCCGGCCGGTCGCGGCGCCTGTCTTCGCGCTGTCTACGAGAGTCTCGCCTTGAAATATCGTGTTGTGAATGAACAGATATCGGCTGTTTGCGGCCAGACGAGCAAGGTTGTACACATCGTTGGCGGCGGATGTAAGAACGAGATGCTCAATCAGTTCACGGCCAACGCTATCGGGATTCCCGTACTGGCAGGGCCTGAAGAGGCGACTGCTGTAGGAAACATGATGGTTCAGGCCCAGGGGCTTGGAATAATACCTTCGCTGCTGGATGCTCTCCCACTGATCAAGCAGGCTTTCCCGATCAAGCAATACAATCCGGCAGACGGCAAGACATGGGAAAAGGCGTACAGTCGTTTTCATACAATAGTGGGTTAAAAAGCGATATGAATAGAATACTTCTTGTGGCAGGTGGTCTGGTCTGTATTTGTGCTGTCTCCTGCCAGCGCGCATCCGAGAAACCGCTGATGCCATTGAAACCGGGTACTCCCGTAAGCGTGGCTGAGAGTAATTCATTTGTTCACGTTGCATCTATGCTGGGCTCTGAAGATGCAGCCCTCGCAGTTAGGCTGGTTCTTGAAAAGCATGGGATCCGGTGCGGCATACATGGTACCGCAGTTTACTCGGTGGACGTGGCCCCCGCGAATAAGGCAAAAGCCATCGATGCACTGAAAACCTTCTCGAGCGAGTATGGTTTTCCGGTGACGTTTGACTGACGACTGTAAGGGATGGCAGCAGGACTCACTCTCGTACGGCCTCAGTTACGGAGGCGGGGCGCCCTGCGCCTCGGACGGCAGGAGCCTGAATTCTGCCACCAGCGCCGCAAGGGCGCTGGGAGGCCCACCACGGAGCTGACACATTACACTCACCCTCTGAGTCAGACATTTTGGGTTGATCTGTCTTCTTGTATGCTACGAAAGGGATTCTTGGCCGGCAATGATTCTGCTTTTAACTTTCTCTTTTCATGCGCCTATCGGCTGCGATTGCCGATGCTGATGCCGATGATCAGAACAATGACGGCCCCGGCGAGGATGAAACATGCATTGAAGACCCAGCCCCACGTCCCGGCCGCGCTTTTCCTGGGGTCCGGTGCCTGTGAAACAGGCTGAAGATTGCGCACCGTGTTCGATGGAGCGACAGGGCGTGATATTTGCGGTGGCGGTGGTGGTGGCAGACTCGTGAAGCCTTTGGCGATTAGTTCCTTTGCCGTTCTGTCGCGGCCTTCACGCGTTGGGCAACCTAACAAGACTGCGATGATACGTCGCCCATCGCGCTGGACGCTGGCGATAATCGAGTATCCGCCGGCCTTGAAGTATCCAGTCTTGAGACCGTCGCACC
>JBAXMA010000318.1:0-4469 GCA_037134535.1 bacterium | reverse complement strand
CCTAGTTTGTGTCGCAGCAGGCGGCTTGACGACTTGCGATTTTGCGGCATCAACATTAGGCGGAATGAGACAGGAAGAGGAAGTGTGGCCTCTGACGAAGAAAGTGAATCGCCTTGGGGAAGTAGGGACGTTTTGGCCAAAGTTCCCTCTGACCGTGATCCCTCAGCTCAACTGGGAGAAACGGCCGGCCCCGGTAGATGTGGAAGAGTTTCTGGGGCGCATCTTCCGGGATGTCGCCGTGGTGAATCGCGACTCCATCAAACTTGGCGAGATGTACGTTGATCTCAATGGCTGGGGCGCGCCTGAAGATTATGCACGAGCCAAGAAGATTGCAGAAGGGGTCCTGAAGAACGAGGCAAGCATCACGGCGATTTTCTTCGCCCCGAAAGCAACGTGAACGGAGATGACAACTTATGAAAGTCGTGAACCTGAACTCGCCATTCGAGTGGACGCGGGCCTGCGCAGACATTGTTGAGCAGGTCGAGGCGCGCTTGCCATCGGCAGACGTTGGGGTGCAGGGCGACTCCTGGCGCGCAGTCTCATCAGAACGGTTATCCAAGCTGAAGTGGCTTTTTCTGGTAGACGAACTGTGTTTACGGGCACAGGTGGAGGATTGTCCGCAGGGTGAAGATGCGCAAACTGAGGACCGTGAGAGCGCAAAACCACCTTTTTGCCGGCGACAAGGCGGCAAGAACCAGGAGCGCAGTTCTATCAATGGTCGTCCGATTCAGCTAGCCGGTGGTGGCATCGTCGAACCATTAGGCGTGTACGTTACACGAGTGCGCGAGTTTGCGAAGGGCGCTTTCCTGCTGCCCAAGTGGCAGCGGAAGAGCTCTGTTGATAAAGACGACAAACACGGCATGGGTGCGATTGAAGACCTTTTACCGAACGATGTAAGAGATGAACCGGCTATTTTCATCTGTCCAGAGCGACTCTTCCGCCTACCCTGCGAGCTTGCTGACGCATTGCGGGACGTGGAACCGCATCCCGATCCGGATCGCAACTGGACAGAGTTGTTTCTCAGGATGACGATTCTTCACGAGATCGGGCATCACCTGCTGCCGGCGCCACCTTCGACGGCCCCGGTCGTTTCGGAAGCGTTAGCAAACTCGTTTTGCTCTACCCTCCTGACGGTAGACGAACGCCCGTGGCTATTTGCAAAGGCTTGGCTGTTACAGCCCAGCATGTATCTGGCGTGGTTTGTGCCAGGTGTATGGAGCAAGGCAGGGCTCGCTTCGTTGTCTGCAAGCTGGTCTGCGACGATTCACGCGAGTCTGGGTCTCCCAGTCGATGCCCGGGGGGCTGAATCTGGCACGCTGGCGGAGGAGCGTTGGATCGAATCGTCTTTGGCGCATAGCGGCATTCCCATGTCGCCTCAGTTCCGGCACGCATTCAGCGCCATGCTTGAGCCATTGTGCAAAAATGGGCATGTCATGCACATGCGGATGGAACTCGACATGATGCTGTCCCACAGCAATGTCTGTGACTGGAGCCCATTCGAAGAGTACGGCATGCTCTGGAACGACGCTCATGCTCTGTTGCGGATGCTCGCCGATAGCCGACCTACCGTAGCCGCCGCTGCGTTCCGATTACTGGATCGGGTTCATCGCCCCAGCGATGCCTCTTCTCTGGACTCCGAACCGGATTTGAATGCGACTTGTGATCGTTTTCTGGCAACTGACAGCAACATCCTGGCCCAGGAGGCGTGGAGGAGCGAGAGAGCTAAACGACAGGATGGTGTGGATGTCCGCTTCACGAGCATCCTTGAATCGCCACATGCGGCCGTTGCCGAGGCCATGCTGCACCATCATTTCAGGGACCTGTTTCCGGCGGACCGGCAAGAAGCGGTTCTGCGCAAGATTGTTGGGTCGGCTCGAATCACACCAGTTCGCGCGGCTGCCGCGCAGGCGCTTGCGGACCTTCTCTGCGCGGAAAAGAATGACAACAAGGCGGCTTGGGAATGGTTGATTCAAGAGGAGAACTACCTGGTATACGCCGCCGGGGCACAGCGCGCCTTTAAGGACAGTTCAGCGGTGCCGGTTGATGTTGCTTTTGGCGCGACAAGATCAGTGGATAAGGCGGTTGAGCAGGAGTCTGCCGAACAGAAACTGGAATATGCCGCTCGGAATGACCTGCGCGAGCGCCTGCAGACGAAACAGCGGGACGTCCTCGGTGAGGGGTTGAAACTTCTGCATAAGCGGTGTGAAGATTCATGTAAATGGCCGGATGAGTTTCAAGAAGGTGTCGAAAAGCTCCTCAGAACTCATGTCAAAGCATACCCGAGGTGGAGTCAGGGCATTGTCAAATCCCTGCCTAAAGGAATTCGTTCGCGCATGCTTCTTGGCGTTTGCGCCGCAAAGGAATGGGCGCTCGCGGCAATCATTCTGGATAATGACGTTGATTTGTCTTCATACTTCGCGCTGAACAGAACCGATGAGAAGAGCGGCCCTTTATACCGCAAGGTGTTTATTGAGGTGCTTGTCGCATATGATATGCCTGTCGAAATCGTGTCCCGCATGGCGAAATTGCCCGAGGCGTTACTATTCCTTGCCGAAGTCAACATGGTGCGCTTGATGGAACAACCTGAATCGACAAAGAAACGGCTCCTTGAAGTCATCGTGACAAGCAACTGCTCTCAAGCTCTGAAGGCATTGCTCCAGAAGTGGAAGCCGTCGGACGATGAACGTCGGAAGTTCCACTCGCTGGCTGTGGCGTCCGGCAGCGGTGAATGCGCAGAACTGCTGAATTCAGGCCATGAAGGCGGCTCCTGAATTCACAAGAAGCAGGGGCGAGAAAGCAATGCAAGTTATGAAATTCTCAACATTCTCAATATCGGTCGCCGGCAAGAAGTCACCGACAAGGCGGCCGGAGAATCAGGACAGGGTCCTGTGCCGCACTCTCGACGTTGTCGGCGACCAAGGCATGCTCCTGGTAGTTGCGGACGGCATGTCTAGCAGTCCATATGGCGGCAGTTTGGCCAAGTGGGTTGTCGAGACGCACCTGGCAAAAGATGCGATTGCCTTTGTAGAAGGCCACAACCCAGCAGATGACTTGCAGTCCTACTTGAAGCAGCTCCACGCGCAATTCCTGAAGGAGTTCTCTGGTGAGGGCATGGAAGACTTTCTCGCAAGCGGGGCGTCACTGTCTGTAGCTCTGTTACATCATGATGCGGCTGACTGTCTCTGGGCAGGGGATTCACCAATGTATGTGTCCAGAAGAACAGCCGCAGGATATGACACAGAAAAGGTCACGCTACCGGATCATGATCCGTTTGGTTGTCTGACAAACTGCTTCGGCGCCGGCACAGCATTCGACATCAGGCACAAACGCATGGACCTCTCGCCGGGCGACATCATCACCGTTGCAAGCGACGGCCCACGAATCGACGAGCAGGTTCTGAGCAGCATTTACCAGGACTACTCGTTCTCGAAGGCCGCACTTGAACATATGGTTAACATTTCAGCGCGTGGGCATTTCTGGGACGATCTCAGTATTGTTTCAGGGCAAGCAGTGCCACGTTTTTGACGATAATGCACCGGTGTGTGCTGACCGTGTTTTAACATACATTGGGAACTGCTAAGAAGAACAAGCGGATTTGAACAGAAGGTCGCGAAGACAGCGAAGGGGGCTTCGTCTCTTACTTGGCGAACTTTGCGATCTTCTGTTCAAGTCTTCCTTAGGTTGAGGGCAAAGCCCACGTTGGAGAAAGAAATGGTTATGACAGAAATTGATCAGGATGTGGAGCTATTGAACAATATCCGGACGCGGATGCCCGAACTCAAGAGACTGCTCCATGTAAGGCACTCTCACTGTCACTACGTTGATCAAATGTTTCATTTCTATCATCGGTCTTGGAGAGTCTACTACCTGCAGGATGAGACAAGGCACATCGTCGAAGTGCTGGGGAGCCTCGGGCCGAAAGGAACGAAGTTCTGTCAGGAGTTCGAGGACATCATTCAACAGGGAACAAATGTGAAGAAGCTGGATTTCGAGCAGGTCATTCAGCAGGTCTTAGACGGGAGAGATGCCGAGAGGGCATACAATAAGCAATGGACCGCATACGCCCGGCCCATCGTCGAAGCCTTCCTACATGCCAGATTCTTTCTGGAAATGGCGGTCTCTTTCGGCAAACAACTGGAAGAAGCGCCGGAACTGGTCCCCCCTGGGTGGGCAGCATTGCTCTGCTTATATGATTTGCGGTAGTTTGCCTGGATCATCTGGCGCCACCTGACAGGCGAAGAATGGTGAACAAAGATTTCTGAGGAGAAAGGACTACGATCCCGATGAAACGAACCACTAAACGCAAAACCACTGACGACAAAGAAACATTCGAGCGTATCCGCAAAGCGGCTGAGCGAGGAGACTCTACCGCCCAAAGCAAGCTCGGAGTGCTGTACTCCAAGGGACAAGGCGTGATCGTGGACGATGAAGAGGCCGTGAAGTGGTTCCGGAAAGCGGCAGCCCAGGGA
>JBAXMA010000317.1:0-4502 GCA_037134535.1 bacterium | reverse complement strand
TGAGCAGCGTGTTGAGCGATCTTGCCTTTCGCCGCCTGCTGGCGGTATTCGTCGTCCGTGAATACTCCGCTCGAGAGTGCCTTGGTGTCTTCGGCCAATCCCTGAGTATAAAACCGGCCTATCCGTGAAACCAAGTCCGCTGAATAACCCGAAGGCGTGGAAATGGGCAGAGATGGATGGGACGGGTCAATATTCACAGGCGTGACATAGAGGGCAAAGTCATTACGGATCTTTCGCAAATAAAACCGACATATTCCTGATACGCTGACAACGTGCGGAATCATGGTGAAAGACACCTCAATCCAGTCGCTCCACTCGCCTTCGCGCAGGATGAATTCCATCCCCTGGATTGATACAAGCGCGACCGGGTTCACCGGATCCGCAAGCACAGTGAACGGAACATTCTCCTCACGCCGCTCGAGACGCAGCGCATTGACGGGGCCTGGCAGGATGCATTCAACCTTGTTATCAATCATTATAACGGGAGAAATCCGCCCGCCCGGCACATCACGGGGAATCGTACCAGCCTTGTCTGTGAAGAACGCAAAAAGCCCATAGCTGCCGTGAATATCGGGGGTCCCTAATCCCGAAATGGTCTTTGACTTGCAGTCCGTCGGCGGGAAGTTTGCCGGTATCTTCAGCACAGAGCAATCGATCCCGTGCTTCTGCAGATCTTTCCAGAATGTCGCCCCCTGACGCAGGTTCACCATGCTTCTGCTTGTAAGCGGAATATCGTAGTCGGATATTCCGATCGAGCGGCCTGCTTTCCCCATCTCTGCCGTGGACAAGTATGGAATACGTGTGAGCGGGTCCCGCGCTATGAAATCGTAGATCCCGTGACCGCCCGGATTTGTGCCAGAAATGAAATTCGACCATGCGACCGGACTCTGCGGCGGATTACTGGTCGCAAGCCGGGAGAACGCCCCCTTTGCAATCAATCGTTCGCAGTTCGGCATGCGGCCTTCTTTGATAAACCGCGCGAGCAGAATCGGGTCCATGCCATCAAGGCCGAGAACGATGACTTTCCTTCCTCTGCGTGCGCAACCGGCAAGAAGAGCCGGCATGCCTATGGCGCTTGCAGCCAATCCGGCACCAGTAATCTTCACAAAGTCACGCCTGGTAAGTTTGTTTCTTCTCATCGTACTGCCCATCTCAAGAATGTTCAGTTGCCTGCGCTTTCCTTCTCAACACCTAGAGCCTTTCCATCCATATAGTCCGGGGTGGCAATGCCGAAAAGCGACAGAATGGTGGGCGCGATATCAATAATGGCCGGTCTGCGGCCACTGAGATTCATTTTGCGATTGCTGAATAGCACCCCCGGCACGAGGTCCCGATCAATGCAATGGTCTCCGCTCCAGCAGTGGTTGTTATCCACAAACAAATCAGTACCCAGGGAACCTTTCGCGCTGTCCCACGACACACGATAGCCAGACTCATACCCTACAATCAGGTCAGGACCATCCTCTGAGTATGGTCCTGAGTAGGTCTTGCTGCTTTCGTATATCTTGCGAATAGCAGCCTTGTCTCCTGCCGGATCACGCAGGATCGACAGCTTGGCAATGATTTCCTTCTTCAGTGCCTCATTCTCGCTTCCGGGCTGAACGATTCCCCTGCTCTCCCGTCCCCGCAGATTGAGGTAGATACCGCTCAATCCGAAACTGTATGCCGTGGTCTTCTCCCAATCAACATCCGCAAGGTAGGCTGCACCAGCGGCATTTGCTTTGCGCACAAGGTAGCCCTCCTGCTCCAGCCAGACATTGATATTTACTGCCCGGCTGAAATCCGTGAACCCATGATCCGACATCACAAACAATGCCGACTCCGGTCCAAGCTCTTTCATCACCCGTCCCAGCAGGGAGTCCATTCCGCTGTAAACGTCATCAATGGCCCGCACTGATGCCGGATCCTCCGCACCGGTTGAAGACAGGCCCTCACGGACATAGCGATAGAACATGTGCTGAACCCGGTCCGGAAGATCGAATACAATCGCACAAACCCCGCTCCTGGTCCGTTTCAGGGCATCAAAGAACGTATCTTCACGTGTATGCTGGATATCCCATGCCTGACGGAGAAAAGCCGCATCGTCAATCACACCATCGTTGAGTGCCGCCGTGTCTTCAGCCAGTCCGAGTGTCGCAAATGTCCCGTGCAACTTCGCAAGGTAGATCGCGTAATAGTCCGGATGCGATATCGGCAAGTCCGGATGCTCTGGATCGAGGTTGATCGGCGTCAGGTAGAGCCTGACCGTTGGCTTCACCGACACCAGCAGGAGACGGCACACACCATGGGCTTTGCGCAGACCGCGCCGGAATCCGACAGGAATCCAGTCCGAATACTCACCCTGTACAAGACTCACTCTTTCCGCACCCAACCTGACAACCGCGCTTGCCTTCTCACGGTCCACCTTGATCCGAACGCGGACTTGAAGGGCATCGCCCCAGCCGCCTGCCGGCGGGCCCGGCAGGAATGTGGTGCACTTTCCGGCACTATCAAAAGTCACTGGAATGCGCATGCCGCCATCTCTGGTGCGAGACACCCCATTCTCCTCATAGAGCGTGTATGTCCCCTGCGTTCCGCGCAGGTCCGGCACACACATGGCCGAAAGCATTAGACCGCGAAACCGGTCCGGCGGAAATGTCACTGGCACGCGGAGAATCGTGCTGAAGATGCCGTGGTCGCCGAGTATCTTCCAGAATGGCGTACTGCGGCGAAGCAGCTGGATGCCCTTCCTGTCGATGCGACAGGATGATAATTCCGGAATATACGTTCGCAAATCCCGATTAAGAAAATCGAAAATGCCGTGTTTGCCGGGATTGGCGCCGGTCGCGAATGATGACCATGCAACCGGCGATATCGGCGGGCAGGTTGTTTCCAGTTCCGAGAAAGTGCCCTGCTCTGCAAGCCTGCTGAAGTTAGGCAGTTCGCCAGCGGCCATGAGCTTGCGGACGCGGGCAGGATCAAGACCATCCATGCCGACTACCACTGCACGGCGGACCAAACCAGGGCCGCTTATCCTGCGCCGACGGAATAGCGCAAACACAAAGCGAAAAGGGAGTGAAATGATCGAGACAAAAGAAAGGAGTAGAGCCAGATCAAGTATGAAAAAGGATCCCAGAAAAGCAAAACCAGCCCCTGGTCCTATATAAGCCAGAGTCAGATGACAGGAAAGCAGCTCTTGACCAATCACCATCGTCCCCACTTCCGCCAAATGGCTACCCGTGCAATGGCACGAGAAGTCCCTTTTTGAACAGCATCTTCACGGCGAGAACATCGAGAGTGTGGCCAGCCTTGTACGAGATGACAGTGCCTACAAAGCGGCCTGTCTCAATTAACGCAATTGCGGCAAGAAGATCCAACGTAGCCCTGTGCCAGACCGCCTCGAGTGATTTCTCGCCATTTATCATTCTGGGTAAGTTCAAATACCCGGCACTGCCGGCGATAAGAATGTTGCCGCGGGTATAACCCAGATTCCTGGTATCAGCAAACAACTTGCCGATCGTCCGGCAGAAGAGCATCTGGCTGAGACTGGCATTGGTTCTGGCGAATGAGCCATACTTGAACGTCTCCCGTGTAACATCGAGCCTGATCCGCTGCCGACCGATTGCAGTCTTGAAATTAACAGCACAGTCAATTCTGAGTAAACGCGGGTCATTCATCCCGCACGGTACAAATACCAGAATGCCTCCGTTCGGAGCCCCGATGCAGACGGGCTCCTTCACGGTCAAGTACTGTACCGGCCTGGACTGAGCAACGATTCCGGCTGACTCAACCGCCTCCACCATATCAAGACTGCTCCGGTCGAAAAGCGGCGGATCACCCGACTCCACCTTGATTGCGACATTATCCAGTCCGCACCCGAGTCTGAGCGCTACAATATGCTCAACCATTCGCATGTAGTTGTGTGGTGAGCCGCTGCAAAGAACAATATTCCTGGCCACTGTCCATACGTTGCTTGCGGCAGCGCGAATGGGAAGCGACTCCGGCAGATCAACCCTGTTGAAGACCCAGCCTTCATCATTGGACGGCTCAAAATGAAGAGTACGCGTGGCTTTACCCAGATAGGTGCCGGGGCCCGCGATAGCAAATGGTTTTGCCAGGGTTGTCTGAAATCGGTCAGGAGTCCAGCCATCGCCTGCAAGCTTCTCCTGATCCACGGGTAAGTCGGACCATTCCCGGAAGGATTCCCGGATCATATCACCAGAGCCCGCGAGCACTCGATCTGGACAAGCAGTCATCATTAGTCAAATCCTTTAAGATCTGTCCCGAAGTCGAAGTTGCAGAAAATCAGTCCTGAAGATGATAGTTTCTTTAGGCTGAGTTGGTCAACTGCCGAAAGCGGCGAATAACGTCCAAGAACGCCCTTGTTACCGACACCATGCATCCGTATCATAGCTCGGGGTTGGACTCGGGCGCATCTGCGATTAGGTGCGGCTCAGTCGAAGGCTTCGCCCTACCATGCAAAGAACAGACTCTTTGGTAGGGCGAACCGTCCCGGTGAGCCG
>JBAXMA010000316.1:0-4505 GCA_037134535.1 bacterium | reverse complement strand
AGAACTACGCTTCGGCGGCTCAGGAGTTCGCACGCCGAAGCTCCGAAGGCGCAAGACCGTGCCCCCATTGCCAACACGGCCAGGTGGCCCAAAGCTGCCACCATGCCGTGTTGTCAAGCTGGTCACGGACTTGCGCGTGGAGCGCCTACGGCGCCTGCTGTAAAATGCGCTTCCACCCTTCCTCTCTCCGTTGCAAATTGCCCCCCTTGCCGCCCCCTTCCCCCATAGGTGTTAGGCATAACCATAGACAGTTGCTTGCAGACTCTTCTCCGCTTGATTCTTCGCCCACTTCCTTGCTGCCGTCTTGAGATCGACAATCAGCCGCTGCTGCTCCTTCTCGACGATCAGATCGAATTCGCCCACAATGGGAGCCTCCAGTGATGCGCCGGACGAACTAATAAGGGTCACAGCAAAGGGCTCATTGACCTGGATCACGCGTTCGTCTTTGTCGATCGAATCTACAAGTAACCCCACCATGGCCCTGCCTTTCTCCGCATACCGCACTCGACTGCGAGCGCGGGACTCAGGCCTTGCACGCGGAATTCGGTGGGCCTGAGAGCGAGCCACAGCCGCTCCGTATCAAGGCGGGGAATAGGAATAACATAAGAGACCTCGGTACTCATCAATTGTGGACTGACCGGGATTTCTGCCTTTAGTCCCTGTCCTCGGGTCTTCTCGTTCGCTTGACCTTTCCTCTGCCGACGACTAGTCTGCAGATGTAAATCATTCGCTGTGCAGTTCAGGACATCTCCATGTTCCCATCGCAGGGAGATTGTCTCAATTCATGCAGTGAACCGACATAGGTGTGGATACAAAGGGTTTTATGAAAACCATCGAACAATTCATGCGTCAATCACCGCAGATTCCCATGGCCACCGTCTGGCTTTTGAATGACCTGGCTGAATATCGCGGCAAGCAGGAGCTCTACACAAGACAGTCACCTCAGCGACTTCAGAAGCTCCGTGAGCACGCACTGATCGAGAGTGCCGTCGCTTCCAACCGGATAGAGGGAGTGGAAATTGAGCCTGGCCGGGTTGGTACCGTTGTCTTCGGCCAGAGTCATCTGCAGGATCGTGACGAACAGGAAGTGCGCGGGTACCGCGCGGCTCTGTCTCTGATACATGAACGGTATGCTGAGCTTACCATGTCACCGGAGACCATCCTCAAACTTCATGCCCTGATTCGAAAAGAGATCTGGGACGGTGGACGATTGAAGGAAGAAGACGGTGAGATCATTGAAAAACACCCTGATGGCAGAGTGACAGTTCGGTTCAAGCCCCTTTCCGCCAGTGAGACGCCCGCTGCATTGGATCGACTCTGCAGCCTTTCGAATCGGGCCATTGTGGAGAAGCAGGTACCACCGCTCGTCGTTTGGGGCGCACAGAATCTTGACTTTCTTTGCATTCACCCATTTCGTGATGGTAACGGCCGCGTGTCGCGTTTACTACTTCTGCTGTCGCTTTACCATCTGGGATTCAGTGCCGGGCGCTTCATCAGTCTGGAACGTATCATCGAGCAGAGCAAGGATCGCTACTATGAGACGCTTCAAGTGAGTTCGCGGGAATGGCATGCCGGGAAGCATGATCCGTGGCCGTATATAAACTACCTCCTCTACACTCTTAAGAACGTCTATCAGGAATTTGAAGCTCGCTATGAGAATACATCCGTACCGCTCGGAGAAAAGACCGGGGTGGTCCGGCAGGCTGTGGCTAGTTTTGTTAGTGCGTTTCACGTGACCGAACTCCACAGGAAGTGTCCGGGTGTCAGCCTTGATATGATCCGGAAGGTGTTGAAGGACATGGCGATGGAAAAGTTGGTTGAATGTCTTGGTCGCGGCAAACAGGCGAAATGGCGGCGTATCGGGTAATGGGTAATGGTAACAGGTAATTTAACAGGTAGCCTCCTAACGGACTCCCGTGTAGCCAGTGACCCTGTCCCCGTCCGGCCCCCTGTTCCTGTTGGCCCCTCGCGCCGGATGAAGCAGAGAAGATTAACCACGGATTACACTGATCACACGGATAAGGTAAGTGAGGAGGAAGATCGAACCATCAACTACCAGCCACAAACCCGGTCACTCAGCCGATCAAGAGCCCCTAGGGACAGTCACCAGTAAGTGCATGATCGGGAAGAGGTTGAGTGTACCTGAGGTCTAAAACTGTCCGTGCTGACGCGGTGGAGTCGCTGTGTGGCCAAAGCGAACTTGTATGGAGTCATGCCGGACAAATCGCGAGCAAGCTCGCTTCCTACATGGCTGGGGCACAAGAACGGCTGCGTCATGTACGATTGAATCGCGGTGGCGCGTATCCGTGACATCAGTGTAATCCGTGGTTAATTCCTAATTCGGAAAGAGAGAACCGCAGATAAACGCGGATAGCAAGGAAGAGCCGCGAGACGATGACTTGAAAATGGCTATTCCGCGATACCGGTCTGTTTCAGAATAGTGTCCATGTCGCGGATGAACGTGGCGCAGTAATCGCTTCCCAGTCCATGCCGTTCCGGTGTTACCAGATGTGCGATATCAGCACGCTCGAGCAAGGGCCTGATGTGCTGCATGAGCAGGAATAGCTCGCCTGCCTGAGCGCTCTCCGAAAGGGTCTTGAACTTCTTGTCGCAGACCCGCAGCCAGACCACTTCCAGCGCACGCAGAACTGCAGGCCAAAGCACCCATGCCGGTGGTTCTTGCGCGCCAAGCAGCAGTTCCTTCCACAGCGGGGATGCCAGGCGATACTGGACTTCACGACCCTTCCGGGTCGTTCGCAACTGGCCGCTGGCAGCCAGGTCCACCATGACGTTCTGAATATTCCGCTGTGTATAACCAGTGTTACGCGCGATCTGGCTGGGATAGCCGCTGGCATTGGTGAGCAAGTACAGCATGATTTCTGCACGGCAATTGATGCCAAACAGTGATCTTAAAGTCAGCCAAAGGCATGCCGGCCTCCCCGGGTCCGGCTGTTTGCTGTAATGCCGCAGTTCCATCCGGCCACGCCTGAATCCCTGCGCCAGAAAATCAGGATCGCGAGTGCCGTAGTCGGGGAGAGGACTGTCGTCCACTCCATAGAAGAGCGCTTCCTCGGGCCTGGAAGCGGCAGGAGCGATTTTCCAATCCAGACGCTGGCCTTTCCCGGGGAGAACAGAGGAGATGGCGGCGACTACGCGCCCAGACGCGCCATCTGATTCGTGAATGAGTCGTTTGAGCCTGGGGCCGTTGAGCAGTCGGCCGTTAGTGGCCAGCCAGTCCATCACCTCATCGAAAAGTCTGGGGTCCCAGCGTCCCATTGTACCGGTGAAGAGCAATAGTGCTTCCGGGTCAATAACGTTGTGCGCCTCGATGGGGGATGCGCCTGCGACGCCCAGTGCTGTCCATTCGCGCCAGAGCCATTGCAGAAGAGTTTGCCGCAGTGTGTTACTATATTCTTTCAGATGCTTGTTCATAACCGATCTTCCGCAGCATTTCTTTCAACATCGACCGAAACCCTTCAGACGGATCCTGTTGCATGACCCATCGTGCGGCTATTTCCATCTCCCCGGATGTCGGCTTCAATTCGCGCAAGTCCTCCAGGTGGCGTCCCGGACCGGCATCGGCAGCCGCGAATACTTTGAAGCAAATCTGGTCGAGGCGACCGATAAATAGCACAGTCAATCTGCTTCCATAACCGTCTGCTCCAGCCTCTCTCCCAGCATTGCCAGCGATTGATCGATAGACGACCTGTTCAAACTATTAGTATGATCCATAAACGCTAGATAGTAGCTGTTATACTTCCTAAGTCAATAACTGATATGCAATGAAATCAATGCACTAAGAGGAAGCCCCGGGGACAGTCACCAGCAAGTGGTCAACAATGCAGCCGCCGGGCCTGCCCGCCCTCCCGATGGTCGGGAGCCGCCGGGGACGGCGGCTGCCACCAGTGCTTCGCGCTTCGTTGTGCGTTCGGGCTGCCGAGGTCAGTCCCGGAGCTCTCTGAGTAGGGATAGCGTAGGGACAGTCACCGATAAGCCTCTGGGCCGTAAGATCATACATGGATTTGAGCCCGGATTGCGGACTTGGAGCGCTTGGCCGAGGTGCCGGTTTTGGGGAAGCCCCAGGGACAGTCACCAGCAAGTACGTGAGCGGGAAGAGGTTGAGTGTGCTTGAGGCATGAAACTGTCCATGCTGATGCGGTGAAGTCGCTATGCAGTTAGGGCGAGCTTGTATTGAGTCATGCCGGACAAATCGCGAGCAAGCTCGCTTCCTACATGGCTGTGGGCACAAGTTATGCCGCGGGATTTGTCAGAGGCTCATTCAAAGAGAGGGAGACAGCCAGGGACAGTCACCAGAAAGCTCCGGATTAATTCGGCAAGAGAGAGCCGCAGATATCCGCAAGTGGAAGATGGCTGTAGCCACGGCGCTCAGTCGCCGTGAGCTGCGACATGAGGCGCGCCGCAAGCGGCGGCCCTACAACCGACGCAATGTGCCCTACAACCGACGCAATGTGCCCTACAACCGACGCAATGTGCCCTACAACCGA
>JBAXMA010000315.1:0-4523 GCA_037134535.1 bacterium | reverse complement strand
CAATAGGAGCCGCATGGTGGGGCAAGGTGGTAATCGGAGAAGGATCGCCACTCCCGGCCGGCAATGTGACATTCGCGACGGCCAGCGATGACGGCAGTGTGGTTTGGGTTGATCGCGATCAGAACGGTCTTTTTGAACACGCCGGGGCGCTGGGTGACGAAATGATCGTCAACAACAAAGGTTCACACGGCGTCCAATACAGCTACGGTGTGGTCAATTTGCCAGCTGGCACATACAACGTTGCCATGGGGTTCTATGAGGGTGGCGGCGGAGAGTACATGGAGGTACGGTACGGTTCGGGCAGTCTCTTGAATAACTGGGGTGGAATGACAACTATCAACCCGTCCGCAGCAGGTCAAAACGGACTTTGGAAGTCGGGAGGCATCGGCCTGGTATGTATGACAAACATCCCAATAAGCGTGACCGCAAATTCGTCAATCAGTGCAAGCAGTGGCACTAATGTAGCCATCCTGGGTTCATTGACATTGAGCAACGGGGTGAGCCTCAGGATAACTGCGGGAAGTCCCCTGGGTTTTCTGAAGACCGTGATTCCGGCAGGCGTGACAGCGGTGGGCTTGAATGCAGAGGTGGACACATACCCGACGATGGTCTCCGGCGTGGACTGTACCGGCGCGGCTGCTTCGATCAGCAAGATCGGTCCAGGCAGAGTCATTCTGACCCGTCCCGGCATCAATCTGGGCGATACGACCTTTAATATTCAGACCGGGGCGCTTGTTGCTGTGCATTCCGACGCCTTTGGCGCGAGTGCTTTGCAGTTAAGCGGGGGCGAGTTGATTCTGTCAAGTCCCGGAGGCAATATCACCTATGCCAATGCACTGTCGGTGACGCAACATAGCACGCTGACAGCGGGCAGGGCAGGCTACGGCGCAGCCGGACCACTGACCAACACCTTGAGCGGAGACATAAACTTCACCGGGTCGCAGTCGCTGACAAACCGGGCGACCGACAGCTATACGCTGCGACTGTCCGGACAAATCACTGGCAACGGAACGAATATACTGACGGCCGGCAATGTGATCCTCGACGATCCGGCTTTCAATGCAGTGATTCTGAACGGCGGCGCGCTGACTGTCTACTCGAACCTGACGGTTAACTCCCTCGTTCAGAACAGCGGTACCTTCACCATGGCAGGCAGCTCCAGAGATCTGACTGTTGTCAACACGCTTACTCTCGCCGGCCCGCTGAACCTTTCCGGCGGCCCGACCCTGCTTCTTTCATCAGCTGCGGTGATTCTCAACAGCGGTGCCTCTCTGATTTACGACCAGACAATGACGGCGGGAACGCTGACTCTCAACAGCGGCGCCACGCTGAATCTCGGCACCAATGCACTAAACGTCGGAACCCTTACCTTGAGAAACGGTGGCTCACTGATTACGACCGGGCAGATCACTAGCGATATTTCCATGAGATTCTGGCCGCAATGCTCGATCACCAACCTGCTTTCCGGCACGGGCGATGTATATATCGGCGAACCCGAAGACAGCTGGGGTTATGTATCGCTGGCAGGGCTCAATGACTACACGGGCAAGACGCAGATCAGGCGCGCTGTCTTGCGCGCGGACGAAGGTGTGGGGTTGCCGACAAATAGTTTGCTGGTTTTCAATGCCGCATCTCGCGACCAACCATGTGTACTTGAGACCAGCGGCGCATTCGGCCGCAACATCGGGCAGAATGCCGGCGAGGTATACTGGGGCTCCGGATCGGGCGGCGGATTCTCGGCACGTGGCGGCAGTCTGGTCGTAGCCCTGGCAGGCAATGCAGCGCTGGACTGGAGCAGCGGAACGACTGGCTTCAACAACCTCGATGCGCTGATTCTGGGTTCCGATACGGCCGACAGCATGGTGGAACTGACCAATCCCATTAACCTTGAAGGTAACAGTCACTGGTTGAGCATCTGCAATAATCCGAATGTAAAGACTGACTTCGCAAGGCTTTCGGGAAACATCACCGGGAACGGCGCATGGAACAGCACGCAACTGCGCTTCAATGAGAATAGCGCCAATAATTTCTACAACAGTCTGATTGAACTGACGGGAACAAACACTTACTCCCAGCGGACATTGATTGACTATTCTGCGGTGTATGCCGTCGATGGCGTGGGCCTGCCGGAGAACAGCCTTCTTTATTTCGAGGCCAATGATGTCTGGGAAGAGGCCATCCTGCTGAGTCAGGGCACGTTCAATCGCAAGATAGGTCTCGATCAACCTGGTCAGGTGTACTGGGGCTCGCATGGCGGTTTCGCGGCCCGGGGCGGACCACTGACCGTGAGTCTGGAAGATGGAGCTGTTTTGAGCTGGGCAGATGGTAATACCGGGTTCAATGGACAATGGCTGCAGATGAACTCTCAGTACGCTGACAACAAGGTGGAGATTACCAATCCGATCGAAATATGGGGCGATGACCGTGCTGTCAGGGTGTTCGACAACCTGGATACCGATCAAGATGTCGCCGTTCTTTCGGGCGTGATATCCGGCAGCAACCATGGCAACCCCTTAAGGAAATCCGGCCCAGGTACCTTATGGCTCACCGGGGCGAACACATTCCAACAGTATCTTGCCATTGATATGGGCACAGTGCGCGTCGACACTCAGGCAAACCTGTCGGCCGGCACAACTGTGACATTCGTTAACTGGTGGACGGGCGGTGATTGGCCAAAGACCCTGGAGAGCAAGGGTGCATTGGCATTCAGCCTTGCCGGATGGAACGATGCCGGCAAGCTGAGCTTTGAGTGGGGCGATGGCGGTTTCTCGGCCTATGGCGGGCCGCTGGCGGTAACTCTTCAGGGTGGAGCGACAATTCCATGGGATACTTTGAGCGGTGGATTCAACGGCAGAAATCTGCACCTCGGATCCCATTCAGCCAACAACGCTGTGACAATCATCAACACCCTCGACGCGAAGGGGGGGTGGCGGCAGATCCGTGCATGGGGTAACCGGTATTCTGAGAATGATTATGCAGTCATAAGTAACATGACCAGCAGTGGCGGTGGAAACAATGGCCACGTTCAGGTATATGGCGATGGCATACTGAAGTTCACGGGTAACGTCGATATGATGAACTACCTGCGGGTGGAGGACAATGCGAAGGTATTAATTAATGGCATCTTCACCGGCAACAATCTTGATTCAAACAACGGTCAGTCCGGCGGGGCGATACCCAGATACCGGGGATGGGGAGCCACTCCGACCATTGGCGGCAATGGTACTATTAATGCAAACGAAGTTCGCCTGAGGGGTTGGTCGCCTACGAGCTACACCATTCTGGCCCCGGGTGATGGAGTCGGCACGCTGAATGCTAATGTGGTCAGCAGTTTCGTATTTGAGAACAACTATGTCATGTACGAGTGGGAACTCGGATCAGGAGTATCCGATAAAGTGGCAGTGACCGGGAACTTGTGGATGGGTAATGGTTGGAATCTCAAACTTCTCAGCGCAGGCGGCACGCCGCGCGCTGCCGACCAGTATGTTCTCTTAACCTACAGCGGGACATGCACATATGCGGCCCCGGCCATGGACTTCAGTGCGATCCCAGCCGACTGGCGAACCAATGGTGTGCAGGTTATTCATGACACCACAAGCACACCGAAGCGCATTTATGTGACGGGTCTTTACTCGGTCCTGAGCGTTGCAAACGATCCGCCGACTGGTCTGACCTCGGCCTGCGCAACGCTGAATGGACGGGTGTCGGCCCAGGGCGCGACGTTCGACATCAACGTTTATTGGAGCACAAACAGCGGCGGAACTAATGCTGAGGCGTGGCTGGCGACGGGCAGTAGCGCTTTTGTCGCCACGGTAACCAATGTAATCGGGCAAAGCGTCAGTTATCCGATCACTGGACTTCTTACAAATGTGCAATATTATTACACATACAGGGCAACCAATCAGACTATGAACATGTGGGCTGTGCCGTCGCAAGCGTTCAACGCGCTCGGGCCACCAGTGGTGACAAACACCATGGTATCCGATTTCGGTATTGGCAGCGGTTTGCTTGGCGGAATGTTTAAGGGGCACAATCGTGGCGAGATCACATTCTGCTGGGGCGCAGTAGACGGCGGAACAGTCAACCCGTCGAGCTGGCAGTACAGCACAAATATCGGGGTGCAGGCCGGTAGCGCGTTCTCTGCAAGGGCCACAGAACTCCTGTACGGAGGACGGTATGTGTACAGGATTTTTGCCGTGAACCCATATGGTTCAGCCTGGTCAGATCCTGCCGCAACCTTCACGCAGACGTTTAAGCCGATTGCGATGGTTGTCAGTAATAACCTGGCTGCTCATTTCGACGCGGCCAAGGGGATTATAAACGATGGCAACGGTGTTTACACATGGGCTGATCAGTCCGGCAATGGGCATATAGCGACGCGAACGGACCGGACCATGTTGCTTGCCGAGAATCAGATCAACGGCATGCCAGCTGTACAGTTTCGCAATGAGGCGTATGCCAATATTTCAGGCAACATGTATTCCAAAGAGCAGTACGTTGTCGTCAAGATCAAGGATGGCGAC
>JBAXMA010000314.1:0-4528 GCA_037134535.1 bacterium | reverse complement strand
GGCATCAGCCGCCCGCAGCGTATGTGAGAATCTCGAGCCTGTCGCCATCCTTCAGGCTCTTCATGTCTAACTCTGCTCTGCTGACCACTTCGTCATTCACCACCACCGCTACACGACCAACCGTTGCGCCCACGTCCTTGAGAACGGTAAACACCGTCACCTCTCCCTTATAGCTGCGAGCTATGCCATTGACAACAATCTTCACAATGCAAGATCTCCGAGTGTTCAGTTGCCAGTGTTCAGGAAGAAGACAATAACTTCCAGATCTTTCCTGAACACTGAAACCTGAACACTTGTCTTATCCCCGATACCAGCAATTAACCGTGAATCGTTGAACCCACAAAACGTTCCCTACTCTATCCAACCGCCACCGACAAGTTCTTCTCCGATATAAAGCGCTGCAATCTGGCCCGGCGCCACCGCAAACTGCGGCTTTTCAAACTCAATCGCCAGGCTGTCATCTCCCACCGGTATTACTTCACAATGAACTTGCGAATGGTTATACCTGATCTTCACATCGGCAGAGAGCTTCCTGTCCAGCAACCGGCCCGAGATCCAGCTCACTCCTTTGAGAACAGCAGTCTTGCTCAGTGCAGCCGATTCATCACCCACAACAACGGTATTCGTAGCGGCGTCAATTTTCAGCACATAGACCGGTTTACCAACGGCAATTCCAAGCCCGCGCCGCTGGCCGACAGTGTAGCGATGAATGCCCAGATGCCGGCCCAGCTTGTGCCCGCCAACATCCACAATGTCGCCCTCGAGAACGATACCCGGCCGCCTCAACTCAACAAGATAATGGTGCCTGCCAAAATCAGCAAAACATAAATCCTGGCTTTCCGGCCGCTCAGCAGCGGGCAGCTTCTCACTCCTGGCGAAAGCCACAACTGCCGTCTTTTCCATTTCACCGAGGGGAAACACCGCGCGGGCAAGCTGATTCTGGGAAAGGCAGAAGAGGAAATAGGATTGATCCTTCTTCTTATCGACACCTTTCAGCAGATGTCGCAGTCCCGTCAAGTCTGTCGTGATCCGAGAATAGTGACCAGTTGCGAGCCTCGCAGCTCCGAGCCCTGCCGCTGCTTCCATCAGCGCTCCGAATTTCACGAATCTGTTGCACAGCGCGCACGGCGATGGAGTTCTACCCCTGGCATATTCATTGACAAAACCATCGACCACATCGCGCTCAAATGCCTCGTGCAGATCAACCACGTGGTGAGGAAATCCAAGAAAGTCACAGACCAGGCGGGCATTGTTGATGTCGTCGTCAGAGCAGCACCTGGACCCCTCAGGCCACATCCTGGCAGTTATCCCGATGAGCCCGTATCCCTGTTTTTTAAGCATAGCGGCGGCCGCGGAACTGTCCACGCCGCCGCTCATGGCAACTGCAATCATTTCACTCATGACAGACATCTACCAACGGGAGCTGGAGACAGCCCGCCTTGTCAGATCGCACTGAGCGCCAGAGCCTGATCAAAGTCAGCCTTTATGTCTTCGATATTCTCCAGACCGACTGCGACACGCACAAACTCCGGTGTCACGCCGGCTGCCTGCTGCGCAGCTTCCGGCATCTGCTGGTGACTTGTTGAGGCCGGGTGCAGTACGAGTGTCTTCGCATCGCCGACATTGGCAAGGTGACTCGCAAGCTTCACCGAGTTGATAAACTTCTCACCGGCCTTGCGCCCGCCCTTGATACCAAACCCGAGAACCGCTCCAAAGCCGCCTTCTATGTATTTTACGGCCATGTTGTGCCACTTGTGGTCTGGAAGTCCCGTATAATTGACCCATTCCACACGCGGATGCGTCTTGAGCCATTTTGCCAGTTCCAAGGTGTTTACGCAGTGCTGGCGTATCCTCAGCGGCAGGGTTTCCAATCCTTGCAGGAACAGGAAAGCATTGAACGGGCTCGCGCAAGGACCGATGTTCCTCATCCCGTCAACCCTGGCCTTGATGATGTAGGCCACATTACCCATGCCGGGCACATTCTTCAGAGCGTCCCAGTAGACGATGCCGTGGTAAGCCTGATCTGGCGTGGTAAATCCAGGGAAGCGCCCGGTTGACCAGTCGAACTTGCCGCTATCAACAATCACACCGCCAATTGATGTGCCATGGCCACCGATCCACTTGGTGCAGGAGTGTACTATGATGTCGGCCCCATGATCAAACGGGCGGCAGATGATGGGAGCAAATGTGTTATCCACGATAACCGGCACACCAGCTGCATGTGCCACTTTGGCCACTTCCGCAAAGTCCGGTATGTCGCCCTTGGGATTGCCAATCGTCTCAAAAAAGAGCGCTTTTGTGTTGGGCTTTATGGCGGCCTTCACATTTGCCGGTGTGAAGTCATCCACAAATGTCACGCTTATGCCGAACTTCGGGAACGTGTGCCTGAACAGCGTATCAGTACCGCCATACAGGGAAGACGAACTCACAATGTGGTCACCCGTGCTGGCAATGTTATGAATGGCAAGGAATATTGCAGCCATGCCGCTCGACGTGAGAAGTCCACCGGTCCCGCCTTCAAGCGCGGCAATGCGCTTTTCCACAACATCGTTAGTAGGATTCATCAACCGCGTATAGATGTTCCCGAATTCCTTGAGCGCAAAAAGATTCGCCGCGTGTTCGCTGCTCTTGAACACATAGCTGCTGGTCTGATAGATCGGCACAGCTCTGGCCCCGGTCGTAGGATCGGATGACTGGCCGGCATGCAGTGACAGTGTTTCTGGATTACTTCGTTTCTTACTCATTTTTCCCCTTCCATCCCGGCATGGCGCCGGTAGCCATCTTACTTTCAGATTTCAAAACTGATTACCCGTGAATCGGACAGTCTCACGCTCTCTTCAACTAGATCGGCAATAGTGGCGCCAGACAGCACATCATCAAGCGCAGCGTTTGCCCGCTCCCAAACGCGCCGCGTAGCGCAAATTCCCGTCCTGCTGCACTCCCCTTCCATGCACGGCGCCAGAGCGCTATGTCCATCAATAGCGCTCATCACGTCTGAGACTGTGATTTTGCCCGCATCACGCGCAAGCGAAAATCCGCCGTGCTTCCCGCGATGACTCTTAATTATGCCGCCAGCTCTCAATCTTACACATATCTGTTCGACATAGTCAGCCGGAATACTCTCAGCCAAAGCAATTTCTTTCTTTTGTGCCGGTCTGCGCCCATTGTGGCAGCCAATATTCACAACTATGCGCAATGCATATCTCTGCTTTGCAGGCAATCTCATCGGGCCTAAGATCTCCAATACACTGTCGACATGAGCAACTTAGTCATGTATAGTATGTTCTCATAAATGTGGATGCAATAGGAAAATGAATAAAAAAATTCTAGTGGCTGGAAATCCCAATGTTGGTAAGAGCGTGCTGTTCGGCGCACTAACCGGCAAGTACGCAACTGTATCCAATTATCCCGGGACCACAGTAGAAGTCCTGAGGGGTCCAGTTCTGATCGGTAACGATGAATACGAGGTCGTAGACACGCCTGGTATGTATTCCATTTTTCCGGTGACAGAGGAGGAAATGGTTGCCAGAGACATCATCTTCTCCGAGAAACCGGATGTCGTCGTTCACGTTGCCGATGCCAGAAACATAGAACGCATGCTCTCACTCACCCTGCAGTTGATCGAGGCCGGACTGCCGGTGATTCTGGTGCTCAATATAATGGACGAGGCAGAAGCCGAGGGTGTCTCCATTGACATCCTTGCTCTTGAGAAGCAACTTGGAGTACCCGTAGTCAGTACTGCGTTCGCAAAGGGACGGGGCCTTACCGAGCTCAAGGAACGTATAGGACGTAATGAGACAAGTCTGTCAAAGGTATCGGTTGACTACCCTGCCATCATGGAAGATGCACTAAAGGAAATTATTCCACTTATGCCGGCAGAACTGCTCCCCCACCTGTCACGACGGACCGCCGCCCTCCTCCTTATTGCCATGGACGAACAGATGGTGAAGGAAGCAAGTCGCCTATCACCATCCACCATAGGCAGCATCAGGCAGATAGCGCAACGTCTTGCCGACAGTAATCCAGCAGAACCCATTGGATACAGAGCTGTCATAAGACACAGGGAAATAGCACGGACCATTGCCTCAGTCGTTGTCGTTACATCTGAGGCGACTGCAGGATTTCGCGAAAAACTCAGCAGAATCATGATGAACCCGATCACCGGATTTCCGATCCTCGCTCTTGTTCTTTATTTCGGTCTTTACAAGTTTGTCGGCAGTTTCGGTGCAGGTACTGTAGTTAACTTTATTGAGGGCACGCTTTTCGAGCAGTACATCAGTCCATTCGTAACCTCAGTCATTCACGGCATACTTCCGTGGGACGCGGCACGCGAACTGTTCGTCGGCGAATACGGCATGCTCACGCTTGGACTCAGGTATGCGTTTGCGATCATCCTGCCCATCGTGAGCATTTTCTTCCTGGTGTTCGCGGTAATAGAGGACTCCGGCTACCTGCCCCGGCTGGCGATGCTGATCGATAACATCTTCAAGAAAATCGGGCTCAGCGGGCGCGCCGTCATTCCTATGGT
>JBAXMA010000313.1:0-4567 GCA_037134535.1 bacterium | reverse complement strand
ATTTGATCCCAATTGCCGTAAGTTTGCGGATAGATTCTTCACGTGTCAGAGCCTTTCCAACCCTGTCGCCATTGTCCACTTGGATAGCGATCTCCCTCAGTGCAGAGGCAATCGCATCCGGCGGCGACCCGACGTCCAATGCTTCGAGTGACGACAGCGTAATGCGCGGCGGTTTGGGTGCTGACTTCATTCTCTCGCGTTCTTCCATGAACAACCGCCGTATATCCCGATTCCGACGTCCCTTCGTTTTCCATCGCGTCCAGTCGTTGCCGGCGTGGTCAGCCCTGGGTTTCGAATACGATGAGCTTGAGATTGCCAAGAATCTCCGGTTGGTGTTCCTGAAGATATGCGGAAAGGGTGGGGTTGGTGATGAATTGCCTGACGTGCAAACACATCTTGAGCAAATCGGTGGAGTACCGTCTGTACAAGGCGCTGTAGAAATCGTGTTGCTGCGCCGCCTCATCCAGTCGCGCAACGAGCAGTTTGCGTTTCGACGTATCTTTTCCCCAGGGTTTCCGCATCGCCCTGTCAGGATTCCTTTGCTGGTCCGGGGTCCCAATGATCATGGCGCGAAGGAATGCCGTACTGAAATTGTGCTTGTTCTTCATCTCTTTCAGAATTTCAAGTTGGCGTTCTGGCTGGACAGCCGTCATTTCGCCGACCCCGACTTTGCCGAGGACTTCGTCCTCGAAGGCCTTTGCGACGAGCGGATGAAGGTTCTTGAGCAGTGTGGGTGCGAGCCTGTATCGGATGGACTTTACTCCAAGGACACCCGCCATCGTCTGCTCTCCAACCTTCTCAAGGGATTTGCGCACCATCTTCATTTCCTGAAAGGCAGATAGTGGGTTGACCATGCGATTGAATGTGTAAGCCTCCTTCTCCTTGCATAGACGGCACGGGATCGTTGCGATGCCGAGCTCTTCGCACGCCTTGTATCTCAGGTATCCGTTCAGGATGACATAGCGCCCGTTTTCACGGTAGACAGCCAGCGGCTCGATCAGCCCCACCGCTCGGACTGTGGCCAGTATCCTGAGATACCCCCGGCTGATCTTGAAATTGATGTCGCGTTTATTAAGGGGCTCGAGTTCGCACAAGGGAATATCCAGTCCGGAAATCTTTGCATCGATGTTCATTGATTCTCCCTTACAGCAGATGCCTGCCGAGCGACGATGTTGTAGTTACCCTCAAGTGGCGGCGGATCAGCAATGCCTGCCTGACTTAGAAGGCTCCGCCATTGCTCATCTTCGGAGAGATCCTTCATCGCCAGGAGCATCGTGAACAATCGGTTCTCTTTGTTCGTTGTCTCGCGCACAAACCCCTCCTTCTCCTTGGTGATCCGTGAAATGTCATTCGCAAGATCCTTGACCGTGTAGTTCGGCATGGGCGTTGCCTGCGCATGCCGTTTTACCGGATTCTTCCCAATGCTGAAACGCAGTTCCACGATCTTTCGAACGTTGGTCATGTTGGAGCAGTTGATCAGGCCGCTGTCAAACGCATCCATCAGCACATTCTGCACCTGGGCACTGTCGGAGTGCGCCACCTGCAGTGCGAAGGTTAATGAGAACAGGCCTTGTTCCACGCCCTTGATCAGCCTGTCTTCTCCCTGTTCAACGAGTTGGATGAAGCTGGTAACATAGCTCGGATGCATTCCAGCGATGGTGGCGATCTTGTCGAGGGACACGCCGTCATCGCGCATGCGCTTGAGTTCCCGGGCATATGCCACGGTTCTAGGGGGCACCCGGGCCATGTTTTCAACCAGGGACTCGATATAGGCGATCTCCTCATCGCAGTCCACAACCTGGGCCTCGATTTCAGAGTGCCCCAGTTTCTTGCAGGCCAAATAGCGGCCTTCGCCGCAAATCAGCTCATAGCATTGTTTCTTCGCCAGGTTCCGCTTGTTGACTCGAATGGGTTGCAGCAAACCAACTGCGGCGATGCTGCGAACGATTTCCTCGAATTTCCGCTCATCCCTTGTCCGCGAGTTCAAGACGACTATCTTGTCCAGCGGTATCATTTCGTAGATCCGCTCAGACATCGGAACAATCCTTGCATCGGCACTCATCGTATGACTCCTAATGTGAAAAGCTCTCCAGGACGTTCGCCAGCGACCAGGAATAAATATCCCATCGTTCGCCCATGGTGCTTCGTATGTTGACTTCTCGTTCGAATGTCATCATCCGTGGGAAGACGACATAGCCCAGTACCTGAAACTCGCCGTTGTTCGAGAGTGGAACCCCGAGTGTGAGATCCACTTTCTCACGCTTATCGGGCCGGAAGGACCAGTATGCCTCGTATCCACAGGGAAATGGGACGGACGGCTGGATGTGAATGCTCGCGTACTCGTTGATGACGATGAAATCATCCTGACTGTCCACTTTGTGAACCATGGCCCGCACTTGCTCGGTTATCTCAGCCTTTCTTTTCGCTATGACCTCGCCAAACATCGCCTGATAGGCCATGTTCAGTGAGCGGAAGCGGCGGACATACCGTGCGGTCGACACCATCTCATCGTTGGCGGCAATGAGGGCGCGATTGACCGTCCCGTACTGCCGATACAAAGATGTGAGCTTGGACAGCATGTCGGCATCCGAGTATTTTCGCAGGCGACTTTCTTCTGCCACATTGATGATCTGTTGCGCCTGGTCGAAGAGCTGCTTTGACACTATCGGCTCAAATGCTTCTTCGGTCCGGACCCAGTCTTTCAGCACATTGTGAATGCTTTTCGTGTTCAGTTTCTGGGATGTCTTGTTCCAGACCATGGTGCCGGCATAGATCTCGTTTTTCAGGATCGCGTAGACCGCTGACCGGGTCCATGCGCTCTTGCCGGGTGAGGGGATCTGGCTTTTGTTGAGCATGGCTGCGATGGCATCGGGTGGCCGGTGTCTATTCACAAAGGACCTAAAGATCTCTCGGATGGTATTCACTTCACGTGTATCGCCTGGAGTCAAAGTCGTTCTCTGGTTATGAATAGCCTTGTGCTCTCCACGCTCCAGCACGCGCACCGCCTTCTTTTGCTCATCGAGGAGCAGACGGTGCATTCCGTAAGGTGCCATGCCGCCGGCCCAATATCCGTAGGATGCTATCTTGGAGCAGCCTTTCCATACCTTTTCGGAGAGTTCCTGGCTGTATCGTGCTGCCCGCCAGCGTTCGAAGTTGAGATAGACGCCATAGAACAGGTCGTTCTCTTTTTGGAACCCCATACTGGAGAAGATGACTTTTATGCCCCGGCTTGAGCACAACCAGGTATAGTGTGCGGACTCGTCGCCATCCTGGAAACGTCCCCACCGCGAAACGTCGAACACCAGCACATAGTCGAATTTCTCTTTCCCGCCCTCCACGTAGACATTGATCATCTCGTTGAATGCATCTCTGTCCTTAACGACAACACCGGAGATGCCCCGGTCCGCGAATTCCTTGATAATCTCAATGCCGTGCTCTGCGGCAAACTTCTGTACGTGCTCCTGCTGAATCTCGACGCTGTATTCCTGTTTGTCCTGCGCCGAGTGCCGGTAATACGCCACTGCCTTCTTTTCGGCCGCCGGTTTCGAGTCAAACCATCCCACGTTACGGTACTCCCTGTTGCAGTCTCTCGACACATGCTCCCGTACATACGCGAAAATATAAGTACTTTTTGGCGGAGATCTGGAAGAAGATTTGCAATATCTTTGCGACGAGAGAACATGGGCAGCGCGCTGTGATTACGCAAAGTTCATGGCACGGGGTAGAATCAGGACCATGCTGTGACGTCGTCGGACCCAAAGCACGGCCACTAACTGTGATTCTTGAGGTTGCAGTCCATGACACGGCGCGTCGCGGGTTGATCAAGCATACGATTGAGCACAGAGATCAACTGACGATGCCGGCTGTCCGTTCCGCAGCCTTGCGCCGCCGCCCTGCGAATGCTTTTCCGTATCTTTTGCATGGCGCCACCCACGGCTTTCCCCCGCTTCATCTGACCCATCAAGTTGCAACTCACTGCTGCTTGAGAGATACCCAGGATTCCGGCGATCTCCACTTGGGTGTGATCTTTATCCCACAGCCCAAAGATAACCTTCTGTCGATGGGTCAAGACCGCTGCCGCCATTTTTCTGACCAGCACCATCATTTCACCTACCGTGTCAGCTCGTTTTGCCACGCCATCCGCATTCCCGGTAAACCATGGGCTGGATGATTCAGGCATGTTGTTCATTGTCTTGGGACAAACCGATATTTCCGCGTAGTTCTGTGCATTGTTATTCATGCAACAGACTGGCACGCCTGATGTGTTACCGCGAGATGGGCACGCGAGTAGAGATTTCGTGCGTCCACACAATCAGGGTCCAAGATCAGGGTCGATGGAAGTAACGAATAACACTTTCACGCACCCAGAACCGTGCCGTCCCTTGCATCAATCACAACTCCGCGCCGGCAGAAGGCCAACCGCCCATTATCGTAACGCTGTACGTGCAGAAATGGTTTGCCGGCAATGCCACGGGAATTGAAGTCGCCCTAAAAAAGCCATAGGGCAGTCTTGGTACTTCACTTGGGCTGCTTTCAATCATCAGTAATGGCATGGCCGCCAGCCTGT
>JBAXMA010000312.1:0-4582 GCA_037134535.1 bacterium | reverse complement strand
GAAAGGCAGAGCCGAAATGGCCGGCTACCTTTTCAACCGCCGCACTGGCGAATTATGGTGGAAGAAGAAGGCCGAGGCGACAGAGCAAAGCGGATTCCTGCTGACAGCCATGGCTGGAGGTATGGCAGGTTCCGACTTTCTTCAGCAGGATACGCTCAATTTCTGCGGGGTGCAAGTTGCGGAAACCCTTCCCGAATGGCCCGAGGGCAGTTATCAGGGGCGGGAAGGCGTACTTTGTCATGCCGCCCCCGGACTGGATCCGGCGCGCATAGACAAGATTGTGCTCCGCCGGCCCATTGATGGCCGCCGGATGACAGTAGCGGGGTCAGTAATAGATTTCGAGAAACTGCAGGAGACGTTTGCAGCCTGTTTCCGCGACAAGGGCTACGAGGTGGAGAAGAAGGGGCTTCTTGACCTGGATGACGAAGCTATTGTAAGCGCGGACGAGAAGATGATCATGTCATGGAAATCCGGCTCTGACAGATACATTGTATTGCCGGTCGTCAATGACTACATGCCGCTACTCATGGGAATGACAAGGTGCGAAATGACCGTTTATCTATTTGATACGGAAACCGGCAAACTGCTCTGGGAGGGATCCAGTATGAACATGCGGGAGTCAGGACTGTTTTTTGGTGTCAAAGAATTCTTTCCTAAGCACTCGCAGAAGAAATAGCCGCGCGATTTGACTATCTTCGCAGCGGCAGAAATGGAGGTGTATATGCGTGGTTTGTTTAGTCTTCGGGCCAGCGTGATTCTTGTTGGGACCGTTTTTCTGGCCGGCATGGCGGTTTGCAGGAGCCAGGCTGAGCAGGCTCAGCCCGCACCGAAATGGCCGCCGCTGCATCAGGCGGTGCTCACAGGGGATGTTGTCAGGGTGCGGGCCATAATTGACAAAGGAGTTAGTCCGAGCCTTGCGGAATCCGTCACGCGGCTGACGCCGCTACATCTCGCAGCCGAGAAGGGCAACCTGCCTGTTGTCTCCGCCCTTCTCGACAAGGATGCAGACCGGAACGCACGCGAGGCGCGCTTCGGGGCTACTCCCCTGCACGTTGCGGTCTATCGCGGGCAGGATAAGGTGGTCGACCTGCTCCTGCGCTCACCTTCCGCCGATGTCAATGCCGCCCAGACCAACGGGGTGACGGTGCTTGGTGCTGCAGTGCTGCAGGGAAACATGGAGATCTGTCGGAAATTGCTGACCGCAGGGGCAAAGGTGGATGGAAATGCAGGCACCTTCGGGCCGCTGCACCTCGCAGCGGAACGTGGCGATCTAGACGTTGTCGATTTGCTGATCCAGAGCGGCGCGGATGTGAATGCCAGAGGGGAGAACGGACTTACGCCCCTTCACAGGGCGGCGCAGATGGACCGTCCTGAAGTCGTGGGCCGCCTGCTGGCCAAGGGCGCCGATGTCAACGCGAAGAGCGAATTCGGCGCCACGCCATTGCTCACGGCCTCTGCCGCCGGCAATCCGGAGATCGTGAAGCGGCTCCTGGATGCCAAGGCCAACGCGAATATGGCCAATACCGACGGCGTAACGCCTCTCCATGCCGCGACTCAGCGTGCCGATACGGAAACCATGACGCTACTTCTTAAGGCTGGTGCCAAGGTGGACGCCCGTCGCAAGGGCGGCTACACGCCACTGCATCTGGCCGCATTTCAGGGCTTTGGCAAGACGGCGGAACTCCTGATCAAGAACGGAGCCGACCCCAAGGCCGAAACCGATCTTGGCTACTCATCTATCTTCCTCGCTGGCGAGAACGGGAGCGACGAGATTGTCGAGAGTATGGCCCGCGCGACCGGCTTGTCCCTCACCAATTTCCCGCCTCGCGCGGATATCGAATTGCTCATCTCCGACACCGGCCGCAACAACAAGTGGACACCGAACCTGAAGGTGGGTGACCGGTTCGATGTCAAGGGCGCTGACGGGAAACCCGTCGGCGGTGTATTCCCAGATGTCAATCCGCTTGGCCAATGCCTCTTGCCAATGCCACCGGATTCGGAACTGGAAAGACTGTCGAATAGAATGGTCTCTGACAAAGCGGCTGCGATGGCAGGGATCCTTGTTGATCGTTTCCAGACTGCCGTCGCCAATAGGGAGGCGGTATTTGAGGTGCAACTGCTTCAGCACAGCGGTATTGAAAGTGGTTCCGCCAGTGGTACAGAGCAAACTATGCGTGGCTTCTTCCAAGTGTCGTACCAGGCGCTCTCGAATCTGACAGCATACGCTGGTGGGGCTGGCATCTCCTTGCGAATAACCGGTGCACTTATGGATGACGGAGGACGGGGATTCGCAAGGATGTTCGCAATCTGGCAACCTCTCACCCAACGCATCCGGCGAGTGGATCTATTTGACTGTACGGCCTCTCTGGTCGAGATCCGTCCTATTCTGGAGAGTATAGGTGAAACGAGAATACGAATCTTCCGCAGTCCATCTTCTGGCGCCGTGGCTCCCGCGCTCGCACTCACACGGCCCGAGACTCTCGGAAAGATGAAGCGCGAATACAGTAAGCTTGCTGTTCTCGAAAGGATCCCTGATATGCAGGGAGATGTGCCTGGCCACCTGGTCGCTCCCGTAATAGGTTGGTGGGCAGGCCCTGATCTGATCAATAGTCCGCACCTTGGCTTCAGCAAGGTGTCGAATCGTGACATGCAGCTATGGACTGGCAGCTTGGCTGCCGAGGCTGCGGCGGAGATAAACATCTTTGCTTCTACACCGGAAGCAGCGACTCAATACATGAAAGAGAGAGACATTAATAATGCCAACATAATATGTAAGGACAGCGAATTACGGGCTGCCGCACAAAGACCTGGCGTAATGGTCTTTACGACTCTAGAGGACGCACAACATGCCGCAACAGTTGTGGGTGGCCGGCCTGTTAAGTTTACTCCGGTAATTGATCCGAGGAAACCAGGGTACGACGCTCCAGTGACTAAGGGAGAGATGGCGTATGCCTTGGCAAAGAAGGCGCTATCGCCGCAGTCTTTGCCAGTCTTCAACACACCAGAAAATAGAAACTGGGTTGTTAAAACGGCAACGGCTGCAAATGATTATGAGCCAGTTGACATACCGCTTAATGTCAACACACTAATTCTTGCAACCAAACCCGATCAAAATAACGTAGCGGCCGCAAACGTCACCGCGGGAGGTGAGGCGAAGATACCATTTGCAGGATGGCTAGACGCTAAGATTGAGGGAAACGAGGGGCGTAGTTACAGTACGAAGACAGTAGATCTAAGTCCCGGCGCTACAACTGTAGATGGGAACGGTGCCAAGTATGTCCCCGGCCTAACGTGCGCTGGATTTCTAGAGAATAAGAGGCGCGACGCTTCGCAATCTGGCCGCCTCGATGATGTGTCAAGGATGGCCGGAAATTTGAGAAGCATGGGCAGTGGCAGTTCGGATAAAGGGAGCAAAGTGAGCCCAGCGACCTTTGCTCACCTTCAAAAAGCATTCAACAACACAGTGAGGGGCCTGGTCGACGATCAGAAGATGAGTCCAGAAATGGCGCAGAAGTTCATGCAATCCGGGAGATTTAGTGGCCCGTTCAATGGAGACATAACCGGAGGCCATGTCAAAGGAGTCCTCCTGCAGAATGCAGCCTCCGTCAAAGGTGGGCTTGGTGGCAGCAGCCTGGCCATCATCGTTGCCGATTCAAGCGGTGTGATTGATCCACTCAAAGTTCGCCGTTGTGCTACTGCTGTGTGGGCAGGTTACCTGAGTGCAGAAGGCCCAGGCATCTCACTCGATCCGGTAAGCAAGAACTCAGAGCAATTCAATCGCCACAATGTCCGTTACATTGGACAGGTGCGCAATACAGATCTGGGACGTGTGATGCGTGAAACCGACTACCTGATGAAGAAGTGGGCGACGGGGGCGAATGCGCCGTACGTCGAGGGCTATTTGTCAGCGGATGATTTCGCGAAAAAGATCGGTAAGCGGAGCGTAAACCGGGCAAGCAGATTCTGGATACTGCCGGATAACCTTACCTTCAGTCGCGCGGGCAACATGCTTGTCTTGTCGAGCGGTCGAATGATGGTCAAGACTGAGTATATCGATGGACTTAAGGACGGCAGCAAGAATGAGGCGAATGAGTTGTTTGCGAAGTGGCTTACGGATAACTACAACAAGGTGGCTGAAAAGTACTCGTCCTACGCTGATCTCTTTGAGTATGCGCAACTTACGAGTCTGGCTACGTATATGCGGGAGAACTCGATTCCAGTGCTTTGGTTCCTGCTGGCGAATCGGGAAAGGATTCTGACGGAGCAGTCCGTGCCTGACGTCCCGGCAGTGGTAAGGCAGTCCAGTAATGACTGGAGAGTGCAGATTCAAGGTGGCGTTGAAATGGATCTGGTGCGCACCATACGCAATTCGGCCAACTACACAAAGCGTGGCGATGCCGCCTTGTCAGACGCGGTGGCCGAAGGTACACGTATGGTCGACGGGCCTGTGACATTCGAGAGCGATTCGACGAACTACACGGCTGCGCCGATTACGTCGATAGCACCCCTTTGCACTCCGGCGCAGGGCGATGTGGTGCAGACGGATGTTGCGTTGTTCGACAGCTACACGGCAGGCAAAGGG
>JBAXMA010000311.1:0-4595 GCA_037134535.1 bacterium | reverse complement strand
GGTTGAATCGGCGCATCCTCACCGCCGGGAGGATTATCTATGTTGCCATGGACGCCGCACGTACTGCAGTAAACGAACTTGCGAACGCCCTCGGCAACTGCAGCCTCGAGTGCGTTTCTTGTGCCACCAATGTTGACTTCGTCGTAGTAGCTATTCGGGACATTAAGTTCGCGGAAGGCAGCAGCCAGGTGATGAACGACCTCAACGCCCTTCATGCAGCGCCTGACCACATCCTTGTCGGTCACCGAGCCAATGACCACCTCGGCACCCCAATCGCGCAGCTCCTGCGTTCTGAGCCCTTCCTTGTAGTCGAGCGCAACAACCTTATGGCCTGCATCAAGAAGCTTGCGGACCAGCGCTTTACCGGTAAAACCCGTACCACCTGTGACGAGAACCTTCATGCGGAATCAGCCTCCCTGTTTCGGCCACATCATGTTTGTCCGGGCTTAAGAGTCATAACGGCTCGCGCGACATCCCGAGACGTGATCCCGCGCGAGGAAAAAGGTATTCGGAATCCTACCTGTACAGATTGATGGACTCAAGTGAAACCGGAGCGGAACGCAACAGGCGGCATGGACTTTCCTTTTGGCTCAATTCCTGACAACGGCCGGCGTGACAGCCGCCCTCCCTAATCACAATTGCCCATATTCCGATTATGGGAGGGTCGGGTGCCACCTCGACCGATACAGAAAACGGCCAAAAGAAAAGACTATGCAACGGGCGGGTGCCTCAGTTATGTGGCGGCCTCCCCGTGACTTTGTGCCGTGGGCGGCATAATTCAGGCTCCCTGCCGCCACCACGTAAGATGCTGTGAAATAATTCCCGGCGCGGGTGGCACCGCGCCCTCCCTTATCGAAATCACGCGGTTTTGCCGAGGAATGGGAGGGTCGGCTGTCATGCCGGCCGAGACAAGAAACGGTCAAAAGAAAAGACTCATGAGGAGTTATATTTCCTCTTTTCGCCGATGCATCCTGCTTACGAGATACATCATAAACGCAAGCATGCCCACGAACACCAGCTCACTAAGAGCGGTCCAGATGTGTTCAATGGTCCACACACCCAGCCCCCATTGCACACCGAGAAACACCGGCCATGGTGCCTGAAACCGCGCGTCGACAAACGGCCAGAAGGCCATGATGCCACGACCAACCGTGAAATAGTCCATGAGAAGGTGAATCTCATAACAGGCCAGTGCAAGAAAGAACCAGGGGGTGAATCCGGTGCCGGCCGCAACTCTCATGACAGAAGCGAGCAATAGCGAAACCAGGATGCCGGCAGTAATACTGTGGGACAGATTGTTGTGAAATCGACCCAGATCTCCAGCCAGCACACCCACAATGCTGTCAAGGTCCGGAAGAAGCGACCCACAAGCACAGGCAGCCAGGATGAACAGCGCCGGCCGGCTTTTCACCGGAGCGGGCACACGGGTGCCAATCCAGCGATAGAGCGCATAACCTGCTGCAACATGTGCTATTGGTGACGGCATGACAAATCCTTGCCTGGCGCTATTCCACGGCTGATAACGACGATATATCTGTTCGCCTTATGCCCTATGTAGGAAGCGCGCTTGCGCGCGATCCACCGCGGAAAGGTTCTTTCCGTCAGCTATCGCCAGCAAGCTGGCTTCCTACATGTCGAAAACGTCCCGGTGACCATTCTGCACACGTTCCACGTCTGTCACTCCGGCTTGTCACTCTTACGGCAGGCAGAAATGACAAGACGGAGATCGGCAATACTGATAATCCTGAGGGCAAACAATACCATCAGATAGATCGCGCTTGTTCCGACCAGCATGGCGAATGAGATCCAGGGACTATCGATGATGGGAAAGGAACTCCAGGAAACGGGCTGCGGCAGATACTGTGGAATGAGCACTGCCGGCAAGACGCACAGTACGCCGGCAGCAATAGCCACAAAGAATGAGGTCAGGCTGTTCCATAGTCGCTTCCGGTATGCAGCCAGAAACACTACCGCAACAACACTGTACCCGGCAACAGTTCCACAAACGGCACCTTGCGACTTGAGCGTCGGAACAAGCCAGACAGAGACGGTCGCCATGGCGATGAATCCGAGGAACACGGCCCACGCATTTGCGCGCGGCTTCTTTTCCAGGAGAGCAAAGTTCAGTCCTGCCTGAGCAATCAACATCGGAACCAGTGCCGGCGCGACCGCCAGCGCATTCAGCCAGATCGCTTCAGCCGCTCCCGGTCGCCACCACGACAGGACCGGGCCGCCAATCCAGAACAGCGCATTGACCGCAAGGCAGATCACCACTCCGCAGTATCCCATCACGTTCCTCTGCCAGCGCTCCACATCTCTGTTCTCTCCCCGCACATGGAGTGAAGTCAGTGCGGGTAGCAGTGCCGTCATGAGAAGCACAAGAAACATTCCGGTCAACATCAGGAACTGATTGGCAACATCAAAGAATGAAACTTCCTCGAAGGAACAGGTCAACTGGGAAACAAAAACATTTCCAGACCGCTGAAGAACTGTCATCAGCACCGTCGGCATGTAAAACGCTATTCCAAACAGAATCAGGGGCCTGAATTCGGAAAGAGAAATGTCTGTGGGTTTTGTAAACAGATAATCGCGCGTCCACCATGCTGCAACCACTGCAAGAACGAACTCATTCACAACCAGTCCCCACAAAGCTCCATTCAGCCCCCACAGCAGATAGCACACGACAACAAACACGAATGTGAAGACAGTGCGCATTGTCTCACGGGCAGCATAGAGTCCGATCCTGTTAAGCCCGTAAAGAAAGGCATAAAGAGTGCCCTGCAACTTGCCGAGAATCAGCAGAAGGCACAAAATCACAAGCCACTGAAGTGAAAAGCCCTCCGGTTTGAACAATCCGAAGAACACCAGAGCGGCCCCCATGACAGAGAATGTTATCAGGAGATTACTGTACAGCATCCCGTGAAGCATGTGGGCCTGAGCCGCCCTGTTTCCGGAGCGCTCCGGAAGAAACCGGCCGAAAATCTGTATATTGCCTATCTGGGTAAGCACGTCCCAGATCAGAAAGACCGACATAAAGAACGAATACCTGCCATAATGATCCTCGCCCATCAGTGGCAGGAATACAGCAACCGAAAGGAACACAAAGGGATACCTCAGCAGAAACCAGACAACCCCGAACGACATTGTCTTCACTGTCGCGTTCAGGTGCCTGTCATCGACTTTGTCTGTCTTCTCCATCCAGGACCAGTCTCCGTATTCGCCTTGAACTCTTTCCGTCTTGCTCAATGCCAAACATCGTATCGCACTAAACAGGGTACACCATGCAGGAAGCGCGCTTACGCGCGATCCGGCGCCGTCCGCTTCTTTCCTATCGCTGTTCCGCAGTCACTACCGATCCAACAGCCGCGAGAATGAAGCGCTTATGCCAAACTATTCAACACCTTCAGTGTTTCCTGCGCGCAGCGGTCCCACGTAAACAGAGCGCCGCGTTTAAGCGCCCTGCCGGCATATTCCTTCCGATACGCATCATCTGTAACCACCCGCTCCAGAGCGTCCGCCATTTTGGCCGGATTAAAAGGGTCGACCAGGATACCTGCATCACCGGCCAGCTCCGGGAGGGCACCGGTTGTCGATACGACCACGGGACAACCGCACGCCATGGCCTCGCAGGTTGGAATGCCAAACTCTTCATAGACAGAAGGAAAGAACAGGCAATCAGCCATGTTATAGAGCGCGGGCAATTTCTCCTGATCCACCCAGTCGAGAAACCGCACGTCGGCGGCTGTGCCATCCTTGTCCAGTCCATACTCCTCACGGTATCGCTCACATCTGAGTCCGGTGACGACCAGCTTGCATGGCGTCCTTTTTCGAAGGATTCTAAAGGCTTCGATGAGATTGCCAAAGTTCTTGCGGGGATCGTACCGGCTTACGGCAAGTATGAACCGGTCCGGTAGATTATATTCCCTCCGGGCGGCATCCAGCATACCAACATCGGGAATGACCTTGAATCTCTCGTGGGCGCCCAGCCAGACCGTGTGAACCTTGGCCGGATCAAGCCGCAGGATGCGCACGAAATCGCGCGTGGTGAGTTCAGAATTCGAAAGGATAGCGGTGGCCTTGCGACAATACAGCGGCATAAACGCGCGGATATAGGCAATTTCGGACTTGCGATAGAGTTCGGGGTGCACAAACCAGCTCGCGCCATGAATGGTCATTACTGTCTTGCGGCCGGCAAGAAGCGGAAGTGTAAACTTCGGGTGGAAGATCAGGTCAACATTCTCCCGCCTTGCCGCCATCGGAATCTTCAACTGGTCCCACGCCGCCTTGCCCGCACCTTCGACGAGTCGTTCAGTCACATTCTTGTGCCCGACATAACGTCCAATGCAGGCCGGATCACGGTAGAACAGGACGTATTCATTGGTCCGGTCCAAAGTAAGCAGTTTATCCATCAGGTTCCGGGTATAGATACCGGTCCCCTGCTTCTCCTCAATGCCGCGCAACATTATACCTATTTTCATGGCGGCTGATGTTAGTAAGTTGGCCGTTTCAAGTCACGATCAATTCCGCTCCATGGGCGGCAAGGGGCGCATCTGCGATTAGGTGCGGCTCAGCCGGAGGCTTTCCTCCTGAGGCGG
>JBAXMA010000310.1:0-4602 GCA_037134535.1 bacterium | reverse complement strand
ATCCATTTCAGGTTCCTGCGGCAGATAACCCACGCGTGCGGACTTGGCGATCTGTACGTCGCCCATGAAATCCTTGTCCACGCCGGCCATGATACGCAGCAAAGAAGACTTTCCGGAACCATTGGCGCCGATCACGCCGATCTTTGCGCCAAAGAAGAAAGCAAGGGTGACATCATCCAGCACTGTGATCTTTCCGTGCTGCTTCGTGACCCTCATCAGATTGAATGCATATTCACCAGCCATAATCGAAACTCCTTTATGTGTTGTGGATGCGCAGGCTACATCATTCGTTCTGCGCGTGTCAAACGAGACTGGTTAATACCCGGTGCAATGTGGCTGCCGGTGGCAGGCGACCGGAATGGGCTAGTTCTTGCTGCCGAACGTGGTTCCCTTGAACGTATTGCCAGTGCCTGTGCCCAGACCTTCCTTTCTGGTGGGGCCCTTGCTTCCTGACTTTGGCGTATCGTCGGGAGCGCCGGAAAGTAACTTCTCAACTTCGTCCATGAACTGTTGCATTACTTCTGCCCTGGCTGCAGGATCAATGTCGGGAGTCTTAGGGGTGCTATCCTTCTTCTGGGACGTTTTAGATGTGAAACCCGAAGAGGCCCCGGCCCCACTGAAGGCAGTGGTTCCGAACGGATTGTCGGGCGATGACTTCTTCTTCGATAGTTCAGTTTCGCGGTCTTCGTAGAACTTAATCCGCTCTTTTGCGAGCTCCTCCGTAGGGCAGGTCTCCAGCTCTCTTACTTCTTTAACGGGCAGCAATTTCAGAGGGAACGCTGGTGCTTTAGGTCGCTCGGTCGTAGTGGTCGTAGTGATAGTCCGCATATCCATGACCACCGCTCCCGGTCTTACGTTGGCGACGGGTACAGGTGTTTGTTGAGGCTGCTGCTGTTGAGGCTGTGGCGGTGGCGTATGCTTCTCATACCAATCCCGTCTGACTCTGGTGAATGCTTTTCGAGCGGCTTCATTGACGCGTGGAAGAGATTTCTTGAGAGCTATCATCTCAGCCGGCGTCACAATAGAGAATGTTTTGGTGCCGGTGAACTCAGTAACCGCGGCTATGACAAAAGCCGTCTTTACTGCAGCAGCAGGTGCAGGATCTTGCGCCACTGCTTTCGATAGATTCAAGCAGATCACCAATGCTCCAGCCATAAGAATGCGTTTCATGATTATCTAATTATGCTCTCAACAACCGATGAACACAACGTTTTATTATCCGCTCACGCGGTGCCGCAGACTTTCGCGGCCTGCTGGTAGACTGCCAGAGTTTGACTGGCAGCACGCTGCCAGGTGAATCCGGCTGCCTGGCGCAAGCCTTTTGCAGACATCTCAGTGGAAAGTGCCTGATTCGTCAGGACGCGCGTCATGGCTGCTGCCAGTCCGGCTATATCGGTCGGGTCAACCTGTATCGCGGCCTCGCCAGCAACTTCGGGAAGGGACCCGCGGTTGCTGCATACGACCGGAGTACCAAAAGCCATGGCTTCAAGTACTGGCAGACCGAATCCTTCATACAGCGATGGCAGGACCAGGAGGTCGGCTGTTATATAAGCTGTGGCAAGTTCGAGATCAGTGAAGTATCTGCGCTCCACTGCGCTTCTGAGGCCAAGTGAATCAATTTTCCCGTCTATCTCAGGATAGCGTGCGTCGGGAGGACCAGCCATGATGAGCCTTACCGGGAACTGGCACTGCTTCTGCACAAGCGCAAAGGCCGATATTAGGCCGATGCAGTTCTTGTAGGGGTCGGAGCGTCCGACATAGAGAATGGTTCTTTGCTCGTTCCCGCTTCTGGCGGTCTTGGATCCGGTATCAGCATTGAGTCTGCTTCCCAAACCGCAGTAGACTGTCTTTATCCGTTCCTGCCTTGCCGTCGGAATCCGGAGATGAGTGATGATGTCTCTGCGGGAGGAGTCACTGTCGGCGATGATCATGTGAGCACGTCGGCCTACTTCAATCATGAGGCGGCGGTAAAGGGGGAATAGCTTTGTCTTTCGTGATTTAGGGGCGTGGTCCGGGAAGATCATGGGGATGACATCGTGGATGGTGATCACCCCCGCGATAGCGCCTTTTCCGTTCCTTGGAAAAGCGAGGAGAGGAATCATGTAGTTGGGTGAATGAAAGACGTTTATGCCCAGCCTCTTCAGCAGGCCTGGCAGGTATAGCTGGCTCATTGGCGAAAAGATGCCGTGCGGAAAAACTTCATATGAAACGTTTGCGGAGTTCCGGAGCGCGGCTGTTTCGATGGTACGTTCGCGCATACCAGCGGAGTCAAAGAAGACGATGTACTCATTATTGCGGTCCAGTACAGCCAGGGCGCGAAGCAGTTCCTGAGTGTAGACCCCGATTCCTGATGCATTCGGCGTAATCCATCGCGCGTCAATGGCGATTCTCATCCGGCCACCTTTCTGTAGACGTTCCACGTGTCAGCGGCAGCTTTCGACCAGGTGTATTTGGCCGCCTGGGTCCGGCCTTTCAGCAGCATAGACCGGTCTCCGAGTCGGCTGGTTGCCTGAGCAGCCCAGTGGTTGGCATCGAAACCATCGATAACCAGAGCGGCATCGCCGAGTACCTCCGGCAGCGATCCTGTGGCTGCCGAGATCACCGGTGCCCCGCAGGCCATTGCTTCCAGTGGCGGGAAGCCGAAACCCTCATACAGGGACGGGAACATGAACAGTTCTGCTCTGGTATAGAGGGCCTTGAGCTGCTTGTCGGTGACATAGCGGAGATAGCGGATGTTTTTTGCGCGGGATGACGAGGCCATTCTGTCGAGTATGGGCTGACACTTCCAGCCGGGAATTCCGACAATCGCCAGATATCCGTCGAAGTCTTTCATCTTCTCGAAAACATCGATCAGGAACATTGTATTCTTGCGCGGCTCAAGTGTGCCGACGGTCAGGATAAAAGGTTTGTCCATGCCAATGCCCTGAAGCTCTTCCATTGCTGCAGCTGGTTCAGTAGGAGCAAAACTGGGGGATATTCCCTCATAAATAACGTGTATTTTCTCAGGCGCTGCACCAAGAAGCGACACGATCTCGTCAGCGCCGAATTTAGAGACGGCGATTATGGCGTCAGCGCGTTGGACCGTGTCTTTTATACGAGCCTTGAGGAAGCGAAGGTTGCGTTCTTCGGCCATTTCCGGAAACCGCAGAAAACTCGCGTCATGGATTGTTACCACAGAACGTCCACGGGACAGGGGCGGGATTATGAAATTCGGGAAGTGATAAACGTCCGCCGGTCCAGCGAACATGTCAAACGGCGGCCATGACATGGTTTTCCATGCAAGCTGAACGAGACGACCGGGAAGCCAGCGTGTGGCCGATACCGTGGCGTTTGCGGCCTTGAGCGGTTCACCTTGACCTTTGAAATCGAAGTAAAAGAGGCTGAGGCTGTCATCCATGGCAGCGGCGCCCAGGTGTTCAACCAATGCTTTCGTGTAACGACCTACACCGGCGCGCTGGGTCACTGCCGCCTGTACATCAACGCATATTTTCATTTAACGGTAGGCCTCCAGGTTCGTCTGATATCAAGTTGTTTCAGAATACGGTCCAATCAAGGCTTAGTCCAGACTGTAACAGCCTGTTGTTTGAACTGGTCTTTTGAGCAGCAGCATGCTAGTTTCCCGCCCGTGTTTCCAAAAGGATGGCAAATCTGGATGAAAAATCATAGCAAGACGCATACTGGTGCGGAAGGGAAAGAGCACCACGAAGCCAAGGACGAGAAATCGGCCGCGCACGTGCACGCCCACGATAAAACCGACAAGCAGCAGCCGGTCGATGCAGAGACCGACAAACCTGTTGAAAAAACCGCTGATGATCCCGTGGCGGCTAAGATCGCAGGTCTTGAAGATCGTCATCTGCGCCTGCTGGCGGACTTCGATAACTATCGCAAACGGAGCATGAAGGACAGGGAGTCAGCCTCACGCCTGGTGCGCGAAAACATGCTGATGGAATTTCTTCCTGTCATCGACAACATTGAACTCGGTATGAACGCCGCGCTTGCGCACAAGATGGACAAGGTGTTCGTCGATGGTTACAGGATGATCGCGGACCAGCTGGCCGTAGCCCTGGCAAAGTTCGGATTGAAGCCACAGGAAGCGCAGGGCCTGCAGTTTGACGCTAATGTGCACGAAGCTATTCAGATGGTGCAGTCGGATGAACATCCAGCCGGTACGGTGGTTACGGTTGTGAGGAAGGGGTATCAGTCCGGTGAAGTGGTGTTGCGCCCGGCGCAGGTCATTGTGTCGTCAGGTCCGGCGGTCCCAGTGGGCGACGAGAAACCTGCAGAGTCGACAGGGCAGGCTGCTGATGAATCGGCGAAACCGGTAGCAGAGTAGAGGAGCGGACAGTGGCTGATAAGCGTGACTATTATGAAGTGCTGGGACTGGCAAGGACTGCTACTGCCGACGACATCCGCAAATCCTATCGCCGGCTTGCGATGCAGTACCACCCGGACAAGAACCCTGACAACAAGGAAGAGGCAGAGGTCAGATTTAAGGAAATTTCTGAATCTTACGAAGTGCTGAGTGACGAAAATAAGCGGGCGCGATACGATCAGTATGGCCATCAGGGTGTGAAATCGTCGTTCGGGCCCGGTGGATTTGAT
>JBAXMA010000309.1:0-4611 GCA_037134535.1 bacterium | reverse complement strand
GAAAGATCCAGCCGTGCGCTGGGGGCTTCACGACGGTGACAAGACGGGAGCGCTGATCGTCTCCGCAGCGGTTGCTGAAGCCCCTCTGTACCAGCTTCCACGACACCTGATCGCAGATGCGCCCATATTCTGCGGGTATAGACACGCAGAAATGTCTGGAACTTGGTGCCGGACTGCCGTATTAAATACGACTCACGGTGAGGGTTGTGGTCACGGCACCCCAGGGGAAGGATAACAGGCATGGCAAAGTGCATAGACATGAAGGGCAGGTCACTCCTGGCCCTGGAAACAGTTTCAGAGGCTGAAATTGTGTATCTGCTGGATTTAGCGGCGTCTCTGAAAGCCCGGAAGAGGGCCGGTATTCGCGGGGATTTATTGAAGCAGAAGAACATCGGTTTGGTGTTTGAAAAGCCATCGACGAGGACCCGCTGTGCTGCCGTGGTGGCCGTAGTTGATGAAGGCGGTAGCGCCGAATACCTTGATGTACATAATATACACCTTGGCAAGAAGGAATCGGTTGTGGATACGGCCCGGGCACTCGGCCGGATGCTTGATGGAATTTTGTTCCGCGGCTATAGACAGGCGACGGCTGAGCTTCTTGCCAGGTATGCCGGGATTCCGGTATGGAACGGATTGACCGACGACTGCCATCCTACACAGATTCTTGCAGATCTTCTGACCGTTCGCGAGGCATTCAAAGGCAGTGCGCCGCTCAAGATGGTTTACATCGGAGATGGCCGTAACAACGTGGCGACTTCACTTATGGTGGGTTGCGCAAAGGTTGGCATTAACTTCGTTAACTGTACCCCCGCAGAATTAGCGCCCAGTGCGAAGTTTGTCCTGGAGTCACAGCGCATCGCCTCTGCAAAGAAAACTACGGTTGCTGTCTCGCATTCGCCCGATACCGCTGTGCGGGGCGCTAATGTTGTATATACAGACACGTGGGTTTCCATGGGTGAAGAGGCATGTTTTGCCGAGCGGGTCAAATTGCTGCGCCCTTACCAGGTGAACATGAAACTCATGCGCAGGACAGGGATGCTCGAGTCAGGCGAGGTAATCTTCCTCCACTGCCTGCCGGCATTTCATGACGCAAATACGGACTTTACGAGGGAGTGCGGTGCGCTTGAAGTAACTGATGATGTATTTGAATCGCCTTTCTCTAGGGTGTTTGATCAGACCGAGAACAAGATGCACACTCTCAAGGCTCTCATGGTGGCGACTGTCGGAACTGTACCTTGTGATCTGCTGAAGCCTGAAACAAAGGGTAAGAGAACATGGCGGAAGCCAAAAAGAAGCAACTGACGGGTATTAGTTGGGAAGACTTCAAGGCGCTTTCACCCGCTGACAAAGTCGGATACCTGTCTGATGATGAGCGGATACTGCATGTTCTGCTGGCACAGCAGTTTGATCGCAAGCGTCTTGACGAAATTGGTCATCTCGCAACATGCGTTCGCCGCATTGCAAAGAGTGAAGACGGCATGACGTTTCTTCAGCGCCAGCTTTCGCACAAGCGGGCTATGCTGTACTTTACTCAGCCCAGCAGTCGCACATTTCTATCTTTCTGTGCTGCGTGTCAGATACTCGGGATGCAGATCGGTGAAGTTCGCGACGCATCTGTATCAAGCGAGTTCAAGGGTGAATCTAGAGAGGACTCCGTGCGGACTTTCAGTTCGTACTTCGACCTGATAGTAATGCGCACTGAACTTGCTGGCTTCGTTGAGAAGATGGCATGGATTATTTCAAATTCCGAGCGAACTGTGCCGGTAATCAACGCTGGTTCCGCGAAGGATCAGCACCCTACACAGGCGCTTCTTGATATTTATACGCTCCAGCGCAGTTTCGAAAAGTCGGGCGGAATTGACGGAAAGACCGTGCTGTTCGTCGGTGATCTTGCCCGCGGCCGGACAGTGAGGTCGCTCTCTTCGCTGCTCACCAGGTACTGCAACGTCAGGCAGATCTTCGTGGCTCCGCCGCACCTGCAGATTGGCGAGGATATCCTTGCGGATCTGCGGGCATCCGGCATCAGTCACGATGTTCGCACAGATCTTGAGCCCTGTATTCCGGAGGCGGATGCCATCTACATGACCAGGATTCAGCGCGAATGGGACGCCAAGGTGCCTGATGGCCAGATGAGCTTTGCTGATACCCAGATGAGTCTTGCCGGCTACTCTTTCGGTCTGAAGCACCTGTCCATGCTGAAGGATGGCGCAGTGCTTATGCACCCGTTCCCGCGAACTGGAGAGATATCGCCGGAAGTTGATCATGATCATCGTGCTGTTTACTGGCGACAGATGAGAAACGGAATGTGGGCCAGGGTTGCACTCATTGCCGGTATGTTCGCAAAGGACAGCGCGATCCTCGACTATTACAACAGACTTCCCGGTGATAAATGATGTTCAGCCGTATTCTGTCCGGCATATGCGGCGTTGCATTTGCACTCATCCTGCCGGAAGTCATCCGGGCTGCTGATGATGACGTCAATCTCGGCCCCCTGTATACGCGTGACACCACCATCAATGGCGATAAGCGTGTGAGAATTCTGGGCCCGCTGTACGAGCAGAGCACCTCTACCAACGGCCGGGTCGTAAAATCTCTCCGGCCAGTGTTTACCCGGAGCGTTGAAAGCGATGGCAGGGATAACCGTACGGATCTGCTCTGGCCCCTGGCCACCGCCATCACCAGCAGTAACGAGGTCTCTTCACGTTTTGCATTGATGTACTATGTCAACAAGGATAAGTCGAATCCCATGTCGCGCTGGCACCTGTGGATTGTTCCGCTTCTCTTTATGGGGCGCAATGCCGGCGGGCATGGTTATTTCGGCATCTTTCCACTTGGCGGAAAGGTGAGCGAAGTTCTCGTGTTTGACGAAATGAAGTTCTTTCTGTTTCCTCTCTATGCGCACACCGTACGAGGCCGTGAGGAGACCACTGAGATCTTGTGGCCTTTCATCTCCGTGACGAGAGGTGATGGTGTCAAGCGCGCGAGGATATTTCCAATCTATGGCCGGACAATCCGGCCCGGGATCTCGGAGTCCATGTTCCTGTTCTGGCCGATTATGACGTGGGCCAGGTTCGTAGTGCCCGGTCAGGAGGGCGGCGGGTTCGTCTTGTTTCCGTTTATCGGGAGGATATACCGGCCGGAGTCGAAGTCGTGGCTTATATTCCCGCCGCTGTTCAAGTGGACTGAGGGCGCGCGGCTCCGGGAGATCAATATGCCCTGGCCGTTTGTTCAGTACAGTTCCGGCCGGGCAAATCGCTTGTATCTCTGGCCACTGGCTGGCGTTAAGCAGGAGCCTGGCATGAGGGATGGTTTCCTGCTGTGGCCGATAGTGTCGAGCAGCCATCACGAGATCGGCGGGGAAGTGATCGACCGGTTCTCAATTCTTCCGTTGTTTCAATACGCGAATTACTCGAGAACTGTTGGCCCGACAAATGACCTGAAGACAGTGAGTACTGCATCATCCGTCAAGTTGTGGCCGCTGTGGTCGAAACGGACTGTGGGCGGGACGACGACAGTGAAACTGCCAGCTCTCTGGCCCGGGAGTGATAATGAGCCCATTGAGAATACTTACGCGCCGTTATGGACTCTTTTTTCCAGGACTGATACAGAGAACTCATCGGACAGCGAACTCTTGTGGGGAATGATACGACGGCGTACCGGGCCTACTGAGGCGTCGAGTACGATCTTTCCGCTGGTTAACTGGAAACGCACGAAAGGCGATGTCGAAACGCAGGACTGGTCCTTCCTGCTCGGATTGATCGGGTACAGGAAAGAAGGTGACCATGGGAGTCTACGCTTGTTATTTATGGATTTCGGTGGCAGGAAGAAGGGGAAGTGACTCTGGGACTCAGGGTGTGCAGGGTAGTCATCTTCTCTTTATGAGTTCCTGAGTTGAGATAGTCAGCAAGTTGCAGGGATACGCAGGAGGTTAGCTACCATTATTATTACGCGTGAGCCTGAATTTCATCAGCCGCCACTTAACGCAGTCGGAGCCATCGGGCGCCGGATAGTTGCTGATTGTGGAGAGATGGGCCGTGCTCTCATCCTTTTCTGGGAGGCTGTTCGTTTCATCCCGGATATCAGAAAGGTCCGGACTCGTCGCGAGATCCTGAATCAGATGTATACCGGTGGAGTCCTGAGTCTCCCGGTCATCACCGTGGTGTCTCTGTTTACTGGCATGATACTGGCGCTTCAAACCGGTATCGAGCTCCGAAGGTTCAGTCAGGAAGTCTTCATTGGCAGTGCGGTGATGATGTCAATGCTTCGTGAAATGGGACCGTTTATGACTGGCATTATACTGGCTGCCAGCGTTGGTGCCGCTTTCGCTGCACAGATGGGGACCATGGTCGTTTCCGAGGAGGTCGCAGCTCTGGAGGTCATGTCAATCAATCCCATACGGTTTCTGGTAATGCCGCGACTGGTGGCCATGGCCATTATGACGCCGATCATGTCATTCTATGGGTGCCTCATGGGCGTGCTCGGTGGCGCCATTGTCGGCAAGACACAGCTGGGCGTGAGCTGGGCTGCATACATAACTAACGCCGTTACGTTCATCGGCCTGAAGGACATCTATGTGGGTATGTTCAAGGCATTTCTGTTCGGTTTGATAAT
>JBAXMA010000308.1:0-4621 GCA_037134535.1 bacterium | reverse complement strand
CCAGACGCTGGACTTATGCTGATCCTCGTGTCCGGAATGGCGCCTTCCGTCTCGACCTCGGTCAACCGACATCAATCGATCACCTGAGTCTGGAATGCGGTGGGCCCTATTTCGTCCAACCATTCAAGTCGCAGGAATGTGTGGCTGGTTCCGTCTCAACTGACCTTCGCATCTGGCAACAGGTCAGTTTCTTTGTCAACGGCAACATAGAAGCTTCCCTGTCCGGAAGCCCGATCCGCTACATCCGGCTCAATGGCTGTCCAGATCTGATCCGCGAAGTGCGCGGCTACCATCAGGGCCAGCCGCTGAACCGAACGGGGTGGCGCGCGTCAAACCTCTTTGCACGGTACGGATCAGCACCAGCCATTCAGGCGTGGTCTCTTAAATTCCGTCTCGATGAAGCCGCCCCGGGTGCATATCTGGCACTGGCGGTGCATGGTGAATTCGGAGCAGAGCTCGCTACTGCCGCGCTTCGCGCTGGCGATGGATATATCGGCGCAGCGACCCGTAGTCCATCATTCCCAAGCAACACATGGGAAGGCCCGGTCAGACGAACCGGCGGAAACTACACCTATTACTTCCCAGTAACACAAGCGATGCTCGGGCTCGACCTTGAAGCCGTAGTCATGCTGCTTAGAGGCGGCAAGCCCGATGTGTGCCCGGAGCTCTGGGTGACGTCATATCCGCAACCTTTCGCCAGGTTGAAGATGGAAGTCTAATCTACCCTACCGTCAGCGCCGGAGTCTCGGTCCAGTCCTTGTGCACTGGCGGCTTGGCAAACTCCATTACGATAACGGTGTAACCGGTAAGAATGTCCGGCGACTTTGCCGGCATGTTCTTGAGAATGATGCGGTTGCCTATCTGCTTGAAGTCGATCTTCTTCCCGTTGGCCAGGAACTTAACCGATTTCAACTGCGTCTGGAATCCGCCGATATTCATCTCTCTCCCGGGCCAGAACTTGCACCAGAAATAGAGAGACTTCCCTTTCTGCGAGAAGCTGCCACAGGCGGTAGAACCCCAGCTCACCTGGCATCGGTCAACCTTGCCGTAGACCGCCTCACCATTGATCTTCAGCCACTTCCCGACAGTGGTCAGCGGCGCCACAGCGTCCTCGGGAACATTACCTTCAGGCGAAGGTCCGATGTTCAGCAAAAGATTGCCGGCGCTCTTGCTGGCTGTATGAAGCATCTTAAGGATGGCCCTGGGCGTATGAGCATCCGGGGCAGCGGAAGGCATGTAACCCCATGACGAATCATTGAATGTCATGCAGGCTTCCCAGCCGCGTCCTGCCTGCGCCGGACTGACTGATCCTTCGGGAGTGGAGAAGTCCTCGGGCAGATGGGACCGGTCGTTGATAAGTATATGTGGCTGAAGTTCGCGTGCAACCTGGTTCATCCGGAGCGAGTCCCAACCTTCATGACTTCCAAGCGGACACGCCACATCGTACCAGAGAATGTCGATCTTGCCATAATTTGTCATCAGCTCACGGACCAGCCCGATGGTGAAATCATTGAACCGCTTACGTGCATCAGAATCATACGAGCACTTTGCGCCGTCCGGATGATGCCAGTCCATCAGCGAGTAATAGAATCCGACCTTCAACCCGTATTCGCGGCAGGCAGCCACATACTCAGCGACCAGATCACGACCACAGGCTTTCATCGAGTTGAAGTCCGTCTGCTTACTATCCCAGAGACAGAAGCCCTCGTGGTGCTTGGTAGTCATGACCATGTACTTCATGCCAGCGGCCTTGGCCAGTTTCGCCCACTCACGCGCGGGCTTTGGCTTCGGCTTGAACTTCGAGATCAGCTTCTCGTACTCATTCATGGGAATTGCCTCGAGAGCATGAACCCATTCCATTCGTCCGATGAGCGAATAGAGTCCCCAATGCACGAACATTCCGTAACGGGCCTCATTCCACCACTTCATCCGCTTTGCCCGGCTGGCAGCAACTTCAGCTTCGTATACATGCTTTGATTTCAGGACCATGAGTTCACTCCTTATTGTGAGTAATTAAAGAGACACTGCAGGACGAATGCGGATGAATATAGCACTTAGATCCACCGAAGCAATGAAACAATCTGACGCCGGACTAAGGCGTAAGACCCCTACTCCCCGAGCACAAACATCGACCGCACAGACGCAAGATTGATCCTGACGCGTGTCGCGTCGCCACTTCTTCCGGACACAACGGTGCTTTCGCATGCAGAGATCTGGCCCGTGTGCGGGTCCCACAACTGTAGCTTATGCTTGCCGCGCAGATCTACCACGACGTCCACTGAAGCATCTGACGAGTTCCCGAAGAAGTATATATTACGTCCGTCTAATACCTTGTGAATGTATGACAGATTCCCGCCACGGACCTCCACGTTACTCTCGAACGATACGTCAAAGACCGGCAGCGCGTCATCCAGTGCCGCCTTGAGCACGCCTGGAGATGGCTCAGCTATGAAGTAAGCCCTGCCGCCATTGCCATTCGTATTGACACACGACGATTCCGATTTTGCGCAGAAGTTGCTGCCGAACATTGCAGAGATGATTCCGCGAACGTCGGTATCCTTGCCGAGCTCAGCTGACAGGTCCGGCAATCGCGTTGTGGCAATAACCTTCCCCCCATTGTCGTAGAACTTCTTGATCTTCGTGAGTGTGCTCAAGTGAATCGCACGTGAACCGGGCAGCACAAAGACTTTGTATTGCTCAGCGTTGATCTTGTTCTCCATCCGTATCTCTGCACCTGCCACAGTGCACTTCTCATCCAGTACCTCCGGATGAATAAATGTGAAATCACGCCTCACTCTTAGCGCGAGCATCTCGCCCACATTCATGTAGTCAGCTTCCTGAATCTGAACGCAGCCTTCGTAAGGATTGCCAGGGCCAAACCATGAACCGGCTTGCAGTGTCGCTATGGGATAGAGCACGCCAATGTCCGCCACATGCCTGCCACCCTGCAGCATTCTATGGAGTCTGCCGATGTAAGTATTAAACTCGGAAAGATACTGACCGAAAGCCGGGCTTGATGGTGAGAGGTCCGGCTGAAAAATTATCTTACCCTGATCGTACCATACCGCGTGCGGCACCATAACATTGATACCCTTTGCAAACTGGTCCATCGCCTCTTTGTAAAGATTCGCTACCGGCATCCTGTTCATGCCACCGTAGCACTCTGTAAGCACAAGCGGCCGGTCGTAGTTGTATGCGGCGGAGCTGACAACCTTGTAGGCTCGGGAAGCGCGTCCATAACCAAAGACCTGGTCAATGGCTGGAATATCCTGATGTTTGAATGCCTTGATCAGGTCGCCAGCCTGACCGATCACAGGGTTGATTAATTCCTCCTGATCCACATGACCGGTAAGCCGGATCTTATGCTCGCGGCACCAGTCGTTGACCGTCTTTGGAAAGCCCTGAGAGTAGAGTTCGGCCCGGAAACCGAAAAGCGCGTTGCGGGCTGCAGCCGTATCCGGACCGATATCGAGCCATAGTGCGGGGTAGTCAACAACCGGGTCGATCCCGTATCTGGCCTTAAACTTGTCGTTGAAGTTTGCGGTCCACGCACGACCGCCCTGCACGTGATACATTGCAGGCTCATCATAGAATGCACTGTCAATAGTCGTGCCGAAATGTGCCGGAAACTTGTCGTAATACGCCTGATATGTAAGTTCTATGAAACGCTTCACAGCTTCCGGGTCCAGATAGTCCACCAACCCTCCGCCGACGTCGGGTACACAAGTGAAGAGCATTACCTTCCATGTGCCTGCCGGAGCGGACCACACCAGCTTGCCATCCTTGACGCTGCCAGTGATGTTACGCCTCTGTTTAGAATCCATATCCATCGTAACAGCACCCATCAGTACTCCGGCGGGGACATCTTGCACGATTTCCTTCGGCCCCGTAACGTCCAAGGCCAGCATATCCAGCCGCTTGCCCAATGCCTCAGGGTGTTTGCTTGCCATCAGGCCGCCAGCTGACCCGCTCGGGAACCAGAACTCGTCGTAGAGGCAGAGTTTCATTCCGAGGCTCGCGGCTTTTTCGACCGCGACCTTGTACTGATCCAGAAACTCCGGCGACATGAACGCCAGTTTCATCTTCTCAGTCGGCAGGATCCCGACGCCGTAGTAGCCGCGCTCTTTGCATCCTGCCAGTTGCTCGCTCGTCCGATCAGAACTCAGCGGTCCATTCCAGAACCAGAGCGGACGGGACTTGCACTGCAACGGTGGTTCGGCAAAATCCTTGCGAAATGCAGCATCGGAGACCTGCCCGCCGAAACAGGCCAGCATGAAGAAACAAAGGTGTATGGAAAGAAGGGCTAGAATAAGATGAATATGCTTCGAAGTGTTGATTGTTATTCCTCCGCTTTTGCAAACCTTACACCATCGCCTGACTCTACTAACACATAGTACATCCTACTCGCATCATTCCGGGTCTTCGTCAAGACTGCAAGTGGCGCCTGAACTATTTAACCCTGCACCGGTTCGAGGACATGCGCGGCGACAGAGCGCCGCGGCTACAACTTTAGAATCACAGAGACGCCGCGCTCGATCCTGGGCGCATCTGCGATTAGGTGCAGCTCAGCCGGAGGCTTTCATCCAGAGGCGTACAGGCTACTCTACCATGCAGAACACAC
>JBAXMA010000307.1:0-4621 GCA_037134535.1 bacterium | reverse complement strand
GCGATGTTCAGACGCCCACGTTCGTGTACGGCATCATCATCTCGCTCTTCCTGTTCTTCAACTGCTTTGCCGTGGTGCAGTGGCTGCAGTACAAGCAGGTGGGCAAGTGGGCCAACTACCTGCGCGGCGAGCGTTCGTACATTGTGCTGAGCCTGGTGGCGAAGTCGCTGCAGGCCAGTGAAGATTGTAGCTCCTGGACCCTGCGCCGCGGCCGGCTGACCGGCGATTTGCTGCGCGGGGTGGTGTTTGAAGTGGATGACCTGGAGCTGCTGGACCGGATGGGCAATACAATCAAGAAGACATCGCTGTGCGGCCTCGGAATGTCGGCCCCGAATCCGGCGCTTTCGACGCTGAAGTACTTCCGCGATGAATACATTGCTCACATTAAGGACAAGAGATGCCCGGCAGGCGTATGCACTGCGTTGCTGCAGTTCAGAATAGACGCTGTCAACTGCACGGGTTGCACCGCCTGCGCGAAGGCATGTCCGGTCGGAGCCATCAATGGTACGCCCAAATTACCGCATGTCATTGTCCAGGAAAAGTGCATCAAGTGCGGCGCGTGCCTTGCGAAGTGCAAATTCAAGGCTGTAATTAAAGAGTAACACGGTGTGGAGAGCCGCCCTGGCGGGCGGGTTCAACTTATGAGCTGTCAGTGCGACAAAGAATGCGGGATGCAGGATAAGTTCGATAAGATCCTGGATAAAGCTCTGGCATGTGAAAACCCGCGATCACAGTTAATAGAGGTTCTTCACCAGACTCAGGAACTGTACGGATACCTGACCCCTGAAGCCATGGCTGCTGTGTCCCATAAACTCGGCATATCCATGTCCCGCATATACGGAGTGGCCACCTTCTATCACTACTTCAACCTGAAGCCGATGGGCAAGTACGTCATCTCCGTCTGCATGGGCACAGCCTGCTACGTCAAAGGGGCACCACGCGTACTGGATGCTGTCACCGGAGAACTCAACATCCACACAGGCGAAACCACAAAGGACGGCATCTTCACACTTCTTGAAACCAGATGCCTCGGCGCCTGCGGACTTGCCCCTACCATGATGATCAATAACAGGATACACGGAGACCTGACACCGAAGAAAGTTGTCGACATTTTGCGCAACTGCCGTGACGGAAAGGTGAAGCAATGAACATCACCCTTAACGGCAGAACAATCGAAGTCCAACCTGAGCAGACCGTACTTCAGGCAGCGCGCAGTCACGGCGTCTACATCCCATCGCTCTGCTACCACCCGAGAACCGGACAGGCTGGAAAGTGCCGCGCCTGCGTCGTGGAAATCGAGGGCATGCGCGGTCTCCAGACGGCTTGCATCATCAAGGTCAAGGACGGCATGAAGGTCGTAACCAATTCGCCACAGGCGCTGGAAGCTCAGAAACTCGTAGTCGACCTGCTTTTGTCCTCCGGCCGGCACGATTGCCTGTCCTGCGAGCGCAACGCCGACTGCGAATTGCAGGAGGCCGCCTATTTTCTGGGCATAGAGCGCCCAGCGTTCTCATTGCCAGAGTCCGGGATGGAAGCTGACGCCTCTGCCGAATTCGTCTACCGCGATCATTCAAAATGCATCAAGTGCGGGCGATGTATCGCCGGATGCAACACTACCGTGGTCAATGAAGTTCTGGACTTCGGCTACCGCGGCCACTCCAACAGGGTCATCTGCGACAACGATATCCCGATGGGTGACTCGACATGCGTGCAATGCGGTGAATGCGCGCAGTTGTGCCCGACGGCCGCGCTGATCGACAAGAAAGCAATCGGCAAGGGCCGCTCGTGGCAACTCGACAAAGTCAACACAACCTGCCCTTACTGCGGCGTTGGATGCCAGATGACGCTGCATATCGATCGCATGCGCAACCGTGTTGTCAGGGTCACTGGTAGAGAAATCGCACCGAACAACGGCATGCTCTGCGTGAAAGGCCGCTATGGCTACGAATTCCATGCAAGTTCAAAGAGACTCACTCAACCGCTAATCCGCAAGGACGGCAAACTCGTCCCGGTAAGCTGGAATGAGGCTCTGGACTACACCGCCGGGCGGATCAAGGCAATTGTGGACAAGCACGGATCAGATGTATTTTCTGCACTGGGGTCCGGCCGCATAACCAACGAAAACAACTATGCCGTTGCCAAATTCACGCGAGCGGTAATGAAGACCAACAATGTTGACCACTGCGCGCGAACATGCCATGCGCCAACTGTTGCCGGACTGGCCACAGCCTTCGGAAGCGGTGCAGCGACCAACTCAGTTGCAGACATTATGGAGGCAGAGGTCATCTTCGTAATCGGCTCCAACATGACCGAAGCCCACCCGGTCGTTTCCTACTATGTCAAACAGGCTAAAAAGAAGGGAGCCACTCTGATAGTAGTGGACCCCAGAAAGATCGACCTGGTCCGGTGGGCCACGCTATATGCGCAGCAGAATGTGGGCACAGACGTCGCTTTCCTGAACGGCATCATCAATGAGATATTCAAGAATGGGTGGCAGAATGACGCGTTTATGCGCGCATCAACAGAGAACCCGGACGATATCCGCGAGTGGGTCAAGCCCTACCCGGTGGAGAAGTCATCGGAGATCTGCGGTGTGCCGGTCGCAACCATGCGCAAGATCGCCAGGATTCTGGGCACGGCAAAGAATGTCAACGTAATCTACTGCCTTGGCATCACCGAGCACACTTGCGGCACCGACAATGTCAAAGCAATCGCCAATCTGCAGATGGTCCTTGGCCACCTCGGAAAACGCGGTGGCGGAGTGAATCCGTTACGTGGCCAGAATAACGTCCAGGGGGCATGTGACATGGGTGCCCTGCCCAACGTTCACCACAACTATCAGTCGGTCGATGACGTGCACGCAGCAGAGAGAATGGCCAGGGACTGGGGAGTATCAGGACTTTCGCTCAAACCCGGATACAAGATTCCCACAATGCTGCACAAGGCAACGACCGGCGAAACAAAGATCCTCCTCTGTGTCGGGGACAATACAGTGCAGACTGAGCCAAACATGGCCAAAACTGTTAAAGAGCTCAAGGCGCTTGAATTTCTAGTGGTAGTTGACATCTTCGAGAATCTCACTACCGAATTAGCCGAGGTCGTTCTCCCTGATGTCTGCTACAATGAAGACGAAGGCACCTACTCCAATCTCGAACGCCGTGTGCAACGCCTTCGCAAGGCAGTCGAACCGCCCGGTCAGGCCAGGCCCACCTGGTGGATAATGCAGGAACTGGGCAAACGACTCGGTGTTGACCTACGGTTCACCAGCGCTCAGGGCACGTGGGAGGATATGCGCAGGACCGCCACCAGCATGGCCGGAATAACCTACGCCCGTATCGAGAACATCGGAATTCAATGGCCATGCCCGACTCTGGAACACCCCGGGACGCCCATCCTTCATTTGAATGGCAAGTTTACGCGCGGTAAAGGATTGTTCTGCCGGACTGATCACCGTCCGCCCGCCGAAGTGCCCGATGCCGAATACCCGTTCATGCTCACAACGGGCAGACGCCTCTGGCACTACCACACTGGTACACAGACAAGAAACTCGGTCGGTCTCGAGAATATCTTCCCGGAAGAACTTCTGGAGATCAGTCCAGTTGATGCAGCTCGAATGGGAATAAAGACCAACGACATCGTAAAGGCAAGCAGCAGGCGCGGAGCAATTACCTTGAAAGCCTGGGTAACGGATCGGTCACCGGCAGGAGTTTGCTGGTGCGCTTTCCACTTCCACGAAGCACATGCCAATGTGCTCACCAACGACGCTTATGACAACGTAACCGAAACTCCAGAATACAAAGCCTGCGCCATAAGAATCGAGAAGGTGTCAGATGGCGCGCCGTTTACTTCTACAGTGTTGAGACAGGCAAGGCCGTGAACGAAACTTCCGTCTAGACTCTGATCGCAGTCGAGGGCAACAAGCATGAAAGACAACTCGAGTATACTAGACAACATATTCGACCTCGCAATAGGCAGAGAGCAATCCGCGAACAGGTTTTATACAGATCTTGCCCGCATGGTAAAAAATACGTCTGTGAAGGAAACCTTTACCTCTCTCGCAAAAGAAGAACTGAGCCATGAAGCCCTGCTGAAGACCCTGAAGGCCGATCCCGGGCTGCAGTCAAAACTCAAGCCATCCAAAGACTACCGCGTGGCAGAGTCTGAGAGTCAACCCGCCATTTCAGAGGATATGCCGCTCAGCAATGCTGTGGCCCTGGCAATGAAGAAGGAACAGCAGGCAGCTGAATTGTATCGCAGTCTCGCAAAGTCATCGACCGATGCCGATACGCGAACGCTTTTCGAAAACTTGACGAATATGGAACTTGGGCACAAGAACAAGCTTGAGGCCCTCTTTGTCGACATAGGTTACCCCGAAGTTTTCTGACCAATCACGCAGCATCACCGGGAATTTGTTTTGAAGTGTCATTTTCGAACCCGATATGTCCGGCCCGACATATCGGCAGAAAGGAGCCAGTCATGAAAAGCAGCGAGGTCCGCAACGCCCTGATGACAGCCACAAAGAAGCGTGGCGGCAGGCAAATCGTCTCCTGCGAGTCGCTTCTGAAGCTCGCAGGCAAGCTCAGCGTGCCGCCCATAAGACTCGGCCGGATGTGTGACAAGG
>JBAXMA010000306.1:0-4624 GCA_037134535.1 bacterium | reverse complement strand
CTGCGCGCCGTCCATGACATCGCAGGTCCTCGCCGCTCACCCGAAACGATTCCTTTACCGCATTCTCCACCATCTCTATGCTCGCCATTTCATCTTCCGGCCAGATGATATCGCCGGTCAATGCCATCTCTATCTCTTTACTCCGCAACTCCTCCCTCGCCATCTCCCGGAATTTCTCATCACCAATGGCATACCGGCTCGCTTCTCTAGCCTGCGCAAGTTCCTTGTCTTCTCCATCTATCATTCCCTCGATGTATTGCCGGTATTCCGTCCTTTGCCCTTTCCGTGTCCTGCCGGCCATCAAAGTCAACCACCTGTAGTTTATCCGTGCTTCCGGTGCCATCAATCCCGAGTAGCCGCGGTAACTGCTCCCCTCATAACTGTTGAGATGATCCAGCTTCTCCTGCCGACTCTTCTCCTTGAACCGCTTTATCTTAACCGGATTCAGGTGGATATACCTTGTCAGCCGGAGGATGTAGTCATCTCCTGCGACCAGTTTTGCTCCATACCGGCCTTGAAAACAATGACCCGGCCGACTGTGCTTGTACCGAAAGTACATACCATAGGCCGTATTCAGCCGCTGCATGAACCGCTGGATGTTCCCAAGCGGCGTCTCGATCAGGAGGTGATAGTGGTTAGGCATCAAGGTGTAAGCATACAATACAACCTGATCCTCTTTCAGTGCCTCATCCAACTGCTCAAGAAATCGCTCTTCATCTTTCCGATTCCAGAAGATCGCGTCCCGACCATTCCCGCGTGATGTGACGTGGTACTTCGCTCCAGCAAACCTTATTCTCCATGGACGTGGCATGCCACACAATCTGCTACTATCCACAGACGGCGTCAACCCTATTTCTAGTTTCTAGGTCTGACCCTGTAGATTCCTTTTTTACAGACAATGGAGCGAATGGCCTCGGCCCAGATCCGGTAGCCCTTTTCTGTCAGATGCACGCCATCGGCAGAAACTTCAGCGGTCAGGTTGCCGTCCTTGTCCAGCAACCGGTCGCCGATATCCAGGAACTGAATCCACCTGCCGTCATCGAGCTTGGCGATGAGCTCGTTGATCTCCTGAATCTTGCGGCGGTCCGGCGTGTCGGGCGCTTTGTCCTTGGGAAAGGTGCCGAGCAGCAGGATCCGTGTGTTAGGGAGCTTCTCGCGCAGCCGTGCAACGATGGTAGAAATTCCGCCCGCGATATCCGCGACAGACTGTGACGGCGCTGCCACGACATTGTTCACGCCGATCATCAGCACGGCCACGCGCGGTTTGATGCCGTCAATCGCGCCATGATCGAACTGCCAGAGGATGTGCGAGGTCTGACTGCCGGCAATGCCGATGTTGACCGCGCGGAGGGGAACAAACTCCTTTTCCCAAGTCGCTTTACCGATGTCGCGCCAGCCGCCGGTAATCGAATCGCCCATGAACAAAACGTCAAGTGCGTTAGAGTGGCTCTGCACGTCCGCCACCCGTTCGCCGTGCCGCATGCGCCACTCCTCGTTGCCGCCGTCCGGTTTCGCTGGATCAACGGTTGTCCCGGCAAAAACATTCAGCGCCAGTACCAAAACCCCAGCGGCGGATGCCATGATCCTAGCTATAGTCATTCGTCGTGTATTCCTTCCGGGCGATTACTTCAGAATCTTTTCGGCGAGCCTCGTTCCTGTCGGCACGATCGAGACCGCCTCGTCGCTCCCGAGTGACAAGACCAGCTTGCCGTCGGTCGACGGAACGCCCGCTTTCAAGGGCACGCAACCTTCCATGGTTATTCGATAAAGATCGACGCTCTTTACATCCTTCCAGTCGGCTGGCAGTTGCCACGCTTTGTTTTCGTAGCCAGGCCGGCTGTAGGCGATGATCTCCTTCTTCTCTCTCCACAATGCGGGAACGAAGAGATTGTCGTCCTCGCGCAGGACGAAGTCGCCCTTGCGGATACTGCGTTTGCCGTTTTCAGTGCGGGCCACAACCCCGTCGCTGTAGTACAGCACGTTGTTCTCGAACCTCTGCCGATCCAGCCGGCTCAGGTAATACCAAGGCAGGGTCGTGCGGCAGAACATGCCAAGGAAACCGGGCATGTTCGTTTTGTCGTTCTTCCAGATTTCTTCGCCGTGCATACTTGAGCCGAAGCGGAAGTCGCCGTCGCTGTCGCGATCGGTGCGCCCTCGCGCTCCCAGACATTCCGGTATTGCCATCTGGTCCCAGGAATACCACCACGACATCGCCTGCAGGCCAATGAAGTGTTCACCCGGCGGATGGGCCCAGCCGGTCCCTTCCCCTGTCACATCAAAACCACGGTCCCGCCAGTAGTGGAAGATCTTGCGCTGGGTTTCGACATACTTGTCCGGGGTCAATCCGCCATTCTCTGGTTTCGCATGCCAGGGACTGATCGGCTTACCGCCATCGCGGTTGGCAATGAACACATCGACATGAATGGTGTGTCCATCTTTCAGTTCGGGTATCATTTTGATCAATCCGTCAATGCGGCTCTGCGCCAACCCGGCTTCCCATTCCTTGGGATAGACCACGTTGTACATGTCATCGCCCTTCACCTGGATCCCGCCGACAAGCAATTGCCCTATCTCATCCTTTGCGAAACAGTCTTTCGCAACGTACTCATCCCAAAGCGGACTATGCCTATAGGCATCCACCATGTTGATGTGCAGACTCACGGTGGTGTTGAACTTTCTGCCTTCACGGATCAGCCACCGCAGGCTATCGAGCGCAGTGGCATCCCGTGGCCGCTTCATCCCGGGATTTACCTCACTCCATGCGGGATAGCCGTGATCGTGGCCACCTTTCTGCCAGCCCACCAGGTAGATAATCTTCGGTATTCCGCGCGTCAGATTATCGGTTTTGCGGATGACCTCGAGTGCCTCCTCAAACGTGCAAAACACTTCGTGCCCTTTCCGAAAGGTGGGGTCATTGGCAAGGCGTTCGACCGGATCACCCTCCATCCCGAGGAACAGCTTCAGCACCAGCGCCTGGTGATAATCCCGATAATAAGGCGTAACCACAACATCCGCGCTGGCCTTGAAAGTTTTGCCGCTCTCAGCGACGACTGCCTCGATGGTTGCGATGCCGCCATCTTTGGGCACAACCTTGTCGCCCTCAACCGTGGCCACTTCGATATTTCCGCTGGCGGCTTTCGTTTTTGTCTTGATAACCGCATCTGAGAGTCGAAGGACATGCTGTGAGCCGTCCGAATAGAATGCCGTCAGGATCAATTTCGCCGTGGCACCCGGTTCGCGTACCAACCGGAGCACCTTCCCGTCCACAGTCAATGTGACATGATCCAATGTCTTCCCTCCAGGTTGCACTGTAATATGCGGCACCTCACCGGGCGCAACCGCACCACGCGCCATGAACGCAACAAAGAGAACTGTTCCCATGATTGAGAGCACAGCGCCGGATCTTCCACTCATTATTGCCATCCAGGTTATTCCTCTCTTTGGAACGGGTAATAACCCGATCCGACCTCATACACTGCCGGCCAAAATCATTGTCTTCTTCATAACGTCTCTCGATGTCATGCAAATCCTTTCCGGAGATCCCTGCATCCGGGCACCTGCCTCGCCGATACGCCTTCATTTCACTTATTCTGCAGCGTCGGCTCCCCCTTCAGGAATCGGAGTGATGCAAGAAACCGGTCAACTTCTATGAGCACTTTGGTGTAGTCGTCCTTATGTTCGAAATTGCAGAAACCGTGCTGCTTGCCGTCATATAATTTCAGGTCGCAGCGACGCCCCTTTTCAGTCATGAGGCCCGTGTACTTCTTTGCCGCTGATACCGGGAGGTAATAGTCATTCGTGCCGAGAAATACAATGGTAGGGGGAGTCTTTTCGTTGATGTTATGCAGAGGTGAGAACTCCTTCCAGTATTCCGTTACCTGGTTATGGCCGTAACCACCCGGGCCGTTATCAAAAACCGGGCAGAACAGTACCAGCGCATTGGGGCAAGCTGATATCTTCAGGTCCTCGCCATCCTCGTTGAAACCCGGAACCGTTCCGGTTGCAGCAGCTATCTGGCCGCCCGCCGATTCTCCGCCGGCGGCAATCTTGTCCGGGTGGATGCCCAATTCCTTCGCATGTTGCCGAACCCATCTGACGGCGGACTTGCCGTCCTTCACGCATTCCTTCAGCGTGGTTTTGTCCCGGCCTTTAACCCTGTATTCTGCCGACATAGCCACTATTCCGCGGGAAGCAAGATACTCGCACTGATGATAGAACTGGCTCGGAGAACCTCCGTACCAGTCGCCACCGTGGAAGAAGATAATAGCCGGCCGCGTGTCGGCCGGTTTGTAACCGGGCGGAGCGAAGAGATGCAGCTGAAGTGTCGTCATCTTTCCATCCTTACCCATCACCTCTTTGTAGGTAACGCGTTTATCAGGAGTGGCATTATCAGCAGCGCATACAGAACCTGCAACGATCATCATCAGCGCCCAATATGTGATACTCTTCATATATATATTCCCCTTCATGCAGAACTTCGGCGTAAAATCACTCTACCGCCCGGCTTCGATGCGCGGAATTGCCGGCGATGGCAACTGGCTGTGGTGGTTGGCATAAATGTGCCCTTTCATGACGGTAAGGTGTCAGAATGGAGCTTGAAGTGCAAGCACGTGAACGTATATGC
>JBAXMA010000305.1:0-4647 GCA_037134535.1 bacterium | reverse complement strand
TCTGCGATTAGGTGCAGTGTGTTTCGCCTTTGTCCCGACGCGCCGGGACTGAAACCAGAATTTGCTCACATACACAATCTATTACCGTGCGACAACGTGCGCGGCACGGCGCAAGCGCCGGCCCTACATTGCACATGCCGTCCGTTGTAGGGCCGCCGCTCGCGGCGTGCCGCCTGTAAGGGTAACTGTGAAGCGTACCCTTGTTTCCTTCTCGAAAGATCCAGCCGTGCGCTGGGGACTTCACGACGGTGACAAGACGGGACCGCCCCCGCCCTTGACTCCGTGACGTGGCTGAGTCACATTCAGCGCATTGCGTCGGTGTCATGAAGCGGATCAGCAAAGTCAGTTTATTACGCGGAGAAACGGCAGACTATGAAGACATACGTCAAAGTCATTCTGATTGTTGTAACAGTTCTCTTTCTGGGCGTCGGGTATGTTGCGTATCATATCTATCAGCTCGTGAACGGGAGTGAAGCGATTGCCGGTAAGCGGGGCGAGGTTCCCGTCCCGGCCCAGCCTGCCGACATTCCGCCGCTCTCTGCCGGGGAGTCAGACTGGCCGAACTGGCGCGGGGTGAGTTTTGACGGAAAGAGCTCAGCACGTGGTATTGCTACAAACTGGGCAGGCGGACTGAAGAAGATCTGGCAGGTGGATTATCTGTGCCAGGATCAGGCCACGGCATCGTGGTCTGCGCCTGTCGTGCGCGGTAACAGGCTTGTCACTCCAGGGCGAAATGCCGGCAGTGATCTTGTTTTCTGTATCAATGCCGATACAGGCAAGCTGATATGGATGAGCTCTTATGAGGCACTGGCCGGGACCAGCCATGGACCCGGGGCTCGCGCCACTCCTTTTATTGACGGGGAGCGCGTGTATACCTTTGGCCGCAGCGGAGATCTGGCCTGCTGGCAACTCCTCGACGGAAAGCTCCTGTGGCGGAAAAATGTGAAAGACGAGGGCGGCGTCGAACCTGATTGGGGATACTCGGGCACACCGCTGGTGTTGGGCGGTAAAGTCATTGTCCAGGGTGGTGGCAAAGCGCTGGTAATTGCGTATGACAAAGGCAATGGGGCTGTGTTATGGAAATCCATGGAAGGAACAGCCGGTTATTCGGCATCCATTCCAGTCCCTGGTGCGGGCGGCTCGACAAATATTCTTGTTTATCATGCCAAAGCCTTGTCCTGTCTGAATTCCACTGATGGCAAAGAGATATGGCGGGCGCCATGGGAAACCAAGTATGGAGTGAATGCAACAACGCCCGCGCGGGAAAACTCCATCATCTTCCATACCTCGGCCTACAAAATGGGCTGCGAGGCGCTTCTGTTGAAAGAGGGCGGGTTCAGCTTGCTCTGGAAGAATGATGTCATCGCTGCTCAGCACACTGATCCGGTGATCATAAATGGATACGTGTACTGCTATTCAGGAGACAGCAGCAGTAACAAGGGTCAGTTCAAGTGCCTTGAGCTGGCAACAGGGAAAGAGATGTGGAGCACCGACCAGGTGGGGCAGGGTACGACCACCTTTGCCGATGGTTACCTGATCTGTTTTGATATAAAGGGCAACCTCTTTCTTGTCAGGCCCGATCCTTCCGGTTTCATAAAAGCAGGCGAAGTCAGTAAGGCTATGGACGAAGTCGGGAATTCAGCATGGACCGTTCCGGTTGTTGCCAACGGGAAACTCTACGTCAGATACATGCAGAAACTGGTGTGCTATAATCTCCTTCCGTAGTTACTCCTTTCGGGCAGGGCATATTCACAGGAGTTGCAATTCTTTGTAGTGCAAAGGGAATCACTACGAAGCACGAGCCGCCGACCGCTCGGCTCCGCCTCGCTGAGGACGAGAACGATGGATAAGTTAGCGATTTTTTGCCGTGGGATCCCTAGCTTGATAGCTATGCGGTTTGCCCTGCCAAAAGTCTGTTTCTTACATAGAAGGGCAGCCTGTCCGCCTCAGGAGGAAAGCCTCCGGCTGAGCCGCATCTAATCGCTGGTGCTCCCCTTTCGGGGCCGCATGCCTGAACACAGATTGATATTTCAAGAGTTCTCTGGTAGCGTTTTCAAAGCGAACGAGCGTAATCTCTATATGGTGACACTCATCTGCGGAAAGAATATCAAGGCCAGCTGGATATCGACATTTCCCTCAAGCATGTTGGGGCGGCGGCAATGATGGATCCACTGACCGGTGTGGAGTGCAGTCCGCTTGAGATTGTACAGGTGTGCAAACTCGGATAAAAAGGCAGGCAGACTATGTGGCGGGAAATATCTCGTGTCAGGAATGCCAGGACCAGGGTGGTTCCAGCCTTCTGGGAAGATCTACCCAGGCTTGAGCCCGGGAAGAAGGTCACGGTGCTCGAGGCGGACGGACCCGGGGTGGTAAGCATGATCCACCTGAGCGCGTTTGGAACCAATTATGGCGTGGGATTCGACTCGCCCGAAACACAAGCGGTTATACTCCGTGTCTTTTATGACAATGAATCTACGCCGGCCATCAATATGCCTCTGATGGATTTCTGCGCCGACATCCAGTGTCGCAGCGATTACTTTAGCACCATCTATTTCACGAAGGTCAGGGAGTCCCACAACGTTCGTCTGCCAATGCCATTTCGCGGGCACATCCGCGTCGAGATCGAGAACCCGTCAACAGTGCTGCTATACGGCTATCTGGATGTACAATGGGAACAAGTTCCGGCAATTCCGGATGACTCAGGTGTCCTGCGGGTTGACTACCGGTGCGGCAATATTGACGCGCGCAAAGAGAACGTTCTGTTCGATGCTGCCGGGCCGGCCTCGATCATTGCTCACTGGCTTCAGTATGAGTCTTCCCTCAGTCCCGGCGGCGAGGTGATCTGCGAGGCTAATCAGGAGATCTACCTTGATGGCGACAGGAAGCCCACCCTGAACTACCTCGGCACTGAAGATGTTTATGGCTACTCCTGGGGCTATAAACAGACTCACTCGGATGGCATGGTCGCAATTCTCAAGAAAGAAGATCTCAATCCAGGCTCCCGTATAGCAGTCCTGCGCTGCCGCGCCAATGATGCCATATCTTTCCAGAAGTCCTGCCGTTGGGTGCTTACCTTCGAGCATGATCCGGTGCACAGGGATATTCTTGGCGATAATCCTGTCCCGTTTCGCCACAGTGTTTATTATTACCAGACAAGGAACGCTCTGTGAATTGCGCCAAAACAGAAAGGGGAGTTGTATGAAGAAGGTGCTTGTTATCTGTCTGCTTGCCGGCTTGATGGCCGGATGCCGTACACAGCTCTCGCCGCAGACGCAGATGCTGCAGGATGCAGCCCTGACAGGCGATCTTGCTGAAGTCAGGCGGAACTTGAGCGATGGTGCGGACATCAACGCAAAGGACAATATCGGATGCTCGCCGATTATGCGGGCTGTCAGCGCGGGACACATCGAAGTGGTCAAACTCCTCCTGTCCAGGGGGGCGAACGTAAACACATATTCTGAGAGCGGGATAACACCGCTGATTACGGCGGTGGTCGCCGGTAACATGGAAATGGTCTCTGTTCTGATTGAAAAGGGCGCGAACATAAACGCACGGGCCGGTGATGGGAGTTCGCCCTTGCGAATAGCTGTAAGCCGGAAACAGGACGAAGTGGCAGGACTTCTGATATCGCTTGGGGCGCAGTTATAGGTTCGTACGGCCTCAGAAATTGTGAACTAACTACAGAAGAGCAGCCGGTGTGGCAACCGGCTCTCAATCGTAATGGTGAGCGTGCTCAGGGAGGTGTGGCACCATTCAGTCGCGTAGCCTGCCAGACAGCGGCATAGATGAGGTAGACGGCGGTTCCGGACATCTGCTGAACCGGATTTCCTACGGCAGTGCCGAGGAAGGTGCCGGAGTATGTGCCGGACTCCAGTGTGGTTGTAATCCTGAACCTGATGTCGCCATTGGCTTTGCATGTCCCTGTAATAGAACCAGACTCGCTCGTCCCATCGCTTAGTGTCACCGTTGCAGAACCGACAAAGGATTCTCCGGTCTGGCTGCTTATCGTCAACGGGATTCCCGAAGCGCGGCGCCCCGGATCACTTTTGTCGTATATAGTAACACTGTAATTTCCGACAATGACCGGTGGAAGAGCAGCAATCACATCAGTGTTGCTCACGCCATCGCTGCTGCCGCCGTCAGTCACGGTTCCAGTGTCAGGGCTTCCACCAACGGGAATACCGTCTGGACTCATATAGGGCTGATGATTGTGTGCGGCATAGACGCAGTCCGACACGTTGAGCAGGTAAGCTGATGGAGTTGCATCGTATAGGCTGGCTGCGACGTTGGTGTCAACGCACCGGGGATATATCCAGGTGCTGCCATCTGCATGCACAGTCTGATCTGCATCGGGAATATGTACGGCAATATACTTCTCAGGGCCATCCGTATCGCTGCAACCGGATATTGATGCCGATATGCCGATGAGTCCTGCCGTAATTGCAACTGTTGCAGCCGCTAGAGTTCTGATAGTTATGGGGGCCATGGTAACCTTGATAAAAACGGACAATTTCTAAGATCTCAAATCCACTACTGGAGAAATTATAGATCAGAGAAGCCCGCAAGTCACGGCAAAATCCGGGCGCATCTGTGATTAGGTGCAGTGTGTTTCGCCTTTGTCCCGACACGCCGGGACTGAAACAAGAA
>JBAXMA010000304.1:0-4674 GCA_037134535.1 bacterium | reverse complement strand
GGCATCTATTTCGAGGACGAGGGACGACGACGAGTACGATCATGGAAATACCTTAACTTGATAGCTTTGGGGCGAAGCCTCCGGCTGAGCCGGTCAACGTGAAGGCAGGAATAATGGCTGAGTCAATATTTCATTTTGCAGTGGGACTCGCAGTTGGCACGGCAGTGTTTGTGCCTGCTCTCGTCCGGCACTTCAAGACCGGTGAGAGGATGTCAGCCGTCTTCGCAAAATGGTTTGCCGTAGCCTTTGGCCTCGCTGTCCTGGCAATCATTCCCGGACTTCTTGTAAGGATGGGGCTTCCGGAACGCTTTCTAACTGCATGGTGGATGAATAGTTTTGTTCTGTTCCCGGCACTGAACTCGTTTAAACATGGGGGGTTTATTGTCGGGACCGCGATCACTCTGGGATGCGGTGCAGTGATGTACCTTTCGCTGCTGCTGGCTATCGGGCTAAAGCGACAGCAGGGCAAAGGAATAGGGCCGGCAGAAAAGTGATGTAGAGGACGGCTTCTGTTATATCATTACTTGGTTTCATCGAGTGTAGTCGCCAGGGCGGCAACTCAGACTTTGACCCCAACCCTAATCAACCACAGTTTAGGAGTGAATTGTGAGAAATCATCGTGTAGGATTCGTCGGATCAGATGAGTATGGTGTTTGTGCTTGCAGGTTTTGCCGGAGGTTTGATCATGTCCAGTTCGATTGGAACAGTTTTGTGGTGACGACGTTCGGTGAGTCGCATGGCGCCGGTATAGGTGCAGTTGTTGACGGATGCCCGGCCGGCGTGCCACTTTGCGAGGCCGATATTCAGCGTCAACTGGATCGGCGTCGTCCGGGCCAGTCCGACCTGACTACCACGAGATCAGAATCCGACAGGATTGAAATCCTTTCCGGCGTAGAGAACAATTCAACACTGGGATCTCCCATTGGCCTGCTGATTCGCAATGCCGACCGGCGTCCATCTGATTACAAGCGGTTTTCAGGTATTCCAAGGCCTTCGCATGCAGATCTGACATATATGCTGAAATACGGCGTTCTGGCGTCCAGTGGCGGTGGCCGGTCCAGTGCGCGGGAAACTGCGGCGCGAGTAGCAGCCGGCGCTGTGGCTGAGAAGTTTCTTGCCGTCCGGCACAAGGTTGAAATCGTGGCTTGGGTTTCGAGTGTCGGCGAAATTGATGCCAAAGACATGACCTCAACACCACCAAGTCGTGAAGAAGTTGATTCAAATGACGTTCGCTGCCCCGACAGGGCAGCGGCGAAGAAGATGGCTGCTGAAATTGTCAGGGTTCGCAAGGCTTGCGATTCAGTGGGTGGGGTCATCACTTGCGTCTGCAACTGTGTTCCTGCGGGGCTGGGAGAGCCTGTTTTCGACAAGATTGGTGCACTGCTTGGTGCAGCCATGCTTTCGATACCGGCTGTAAAGGGTTTCGAAATCGGTTCCGGATTCCGCGGGTCCAGGATGCTTGGCTCGAAGCATAATGACATGTTCGTCCGCAAGGGGAACCGGATAGGGACCGTTACGAACAGGAGCGGAGGTATCCAGGGCGGTATTACAAATGGCGAGCCGGTAGTGATGCGCATTGCCTTCAAGCCGACGGCTACGATTGCGAAGGCCCAGAAGACCGTCAACTTCAAAGGCAAGCCGGTGACATTGGAAGCGACAGGCCGTCACGACCCTTGCGTTGTCCTGCGTGCCGTTCCTGTGGTAGAGGCAATGGCGGCCATGGTACTGGCAGATGCAGCGCTCATGAATACGTGATCATGCTGCCCGCCGGAGCACTATCATACCCGATTACCGTGAAACATGACTAATTCTGAAACATTTGAAGTTGTTGCAAAAGACGGCTCGACTGCGGCGCGATTGGGCCGGTTGAAGACGGCTCATGGTATTGTTGAGACGCCAGTCTTCATGCCTGTGGGCAGCCGTGGCACAGTCAAGGCCATGGCCCCGAACGAGCTGGAAGAACTTGGAGCCAGCATGATCCTCGGGAACACTTATCACCTGTCAGTGCGGCCGGGCATTGAAGTGATCGAGGCATGCGGCGGTTTGCACCGGTTCATGGGCTGGCGCAGGCCCATACTGACGGACAGCGGTGGTTTTCAGGTGTTCAGTCTTGCGTCGCTCCGGAAGATCCTTGATGACGGCGTTGAATTTGCCTCGCACATCGACGGTAGCCCTTGTTTTCTGGGACCAGTTGAAGCCATGGCGATTCAAAGGAAGCTCGGAAGCGATGTAGCGATGGTCATTGATGAGTGCCCGCCGTACCCGTGTGACCGTGAGCATGCATTAAAGGCTGTGGAGCGAACGGTGGCGTGGGCTGCACGTTGCGTGGAGCAACCTCGGGCCGAGGGCAGGCTGGTTTTCGGGATAGTACAGGGCAGTGTTTACGAGGATCTGCGGGCAATGTGCGCAGAACGCCTGGTGGCATTGAAGTTTGACGGGTATGCAGTCGGCGGGATCAGTGTCGGTGAGCCCGCAGATGTTCTCATGAAAGGGGTGCATGACAGCGTGCATCTGCTGCCAGTCGAGAAGCCCCGCTATCTCATGGGGGTTGGCACATTGGATCAGATCATCAACGCTGTTGCCGAGGGTGTTGATATGTTCGATTGCGTCATGCCTACGCGTCTCGGGCGGAACGGATCTGCTCTCACAAGGTATGGAAAGTATCCGGTGAAGAGTGCGGAATACAAAACCGATAACCGTCCCGTTGAAGAAGATTGCGGCTGCTATGCCTGCCGCAATTTCTCAAGGGCGTATATACGGCATCTGGTGAATGTAAACGAGATACTAGGCGCAAGATTATTGACAACTCACAACCTTTACAGATACTTGGCGTTCATGGGCGAGATCAGATCAGCGCTGGCTGCCGGCAATTTCGGGCAGTTCCGTGAGGATTATCTCAAGATGTTCGGTCGGCAGAAGACAGTTGTGTAAAAATGCATAAATAGCAAAATGGAGGCAATATGTGGATGAATGCGGTGTTCGCTCAAACTCAGCCAGAGGTTCCGACAGTAGTGAAACAGACGATTGTTCAACCGGCCACGCAGCCGGTAGTGCAGCAGGGCGCGCAGCCGGGGCAGCCAAGCATGCTGGGCACGCTTGTCATTCCTATGGCGATTGTTTTCGGAATTTTCTACTTCATGGTTATCCGGCCTCAGAAGCGCAAGGATAATGATCGCAAGAAACTGATCGACAACGTGAAATCGGGCGACCGCTTGATTTTCAGTGGTGGCATGATCGGAACGGTGGCTAACGTCAAGGACAACGTTCTTGTCGTCAAGATTGCTGAGAACGTAAAGGTCGAGATAGTCAGGGGTGCCGTGTTGAAGGTTCTGGAAAAGGGTGCCGAGCCGACAGCAGCAGATTCCAACTAGGGAAATATGAGAAAAGCGGATAAAACAAGGCTTCTTCTGGCAGGAATCTGCGCTGTTGTTTCGATAGCGATACTCTACGGCGGGATTAATTTTGGACAGGACCTGGGTGGATCATTCAGCGTTGCCGTGACGGTGGACAAGGATAGCCGAAAGCATACTCTCGGTGTTATCAGAAAGAGAGTCGAGGGAGTAGGCCTTGCGGCCCCGGTCGTCAGCGCATCCGGATCCGACAAGGTTGTGATCAAGCTTGCGAGATGTGATGTGGGAATGATCACTGCCGTGGAGAGGTTGTGTCGTGAGACAGGCCTCCTCAGCATCCATCTTGTGCGCAGGGACAATGATGTCCTTGTGAAGGAGCTTTGGAATTCAAAGTCGGCCCCGGCCGGCTACGCTATCGAGAGTGTCGTAGCGGGGAAGAAGACTGCGGAGAACTTCTATATCAGGACCGGCGACAGTCTGTCTTCTGAACAGGTTGCCGCTATTTCGTCTTTCTGTGCCACGAATCTGACGCCGAAGAGTCAATTTATGCTTATGCCCGTGCAGGCGGCGGGGAAGCAGTTCTTCCGGCCCTGTTTTGTGGATCAGCAACCTGAGCTTGCCAATATGGGTGTGGATCGGGCCTGGCCCATCAGAAGTTCAGGCGGTGATTGGTCTGTTGGTGTTCAATTGGGGCGCGCGGACAAGCTTGCCTACAGGGAGATCACTGCCAAGCATTGCCCCCACGGCAGTCAGAACAACGATTCCGACACTGGTCGGCAGTTTGCTGTGCTGGTGGACAATAGTCTGCTGGCAATGACAACAATCCCGGCCGTAGTGTTCGACGGCCGGATGTTTCTCGACAGGGTTGCCGGCAAGGATGAAGCAAGGCACCTGAGCAGCGTATGCCAGTCGGGAACCCTTCGTGGAGTAACACGGATAGAGAAGGTCGGCCTTGAGCCTGATCTTGGTTCCGGCGTGGTTCGCGCGATGTTTCTGGCTGCGTTGCTGGGCGGTCTGGCAGCTCTTGTCACAATCGCAGCCGTCTGGCGCGGGTATGGCTTGACCATTGCGGCATGCGTTGCGGCAACCGTCATGCTCCTGCCGCTCGGGATGATTCTTGCTGCAGGCATACTGGAGTTGATCAGTGGTACGAGCGGCGTGAGGGGGGTGTTTGCCCTGCCGGTTCTTACGCTGTGGGGGCTGGCAGGTGCGGGTCTTGCGCTGACTGCCGGTGTCGGACTGAATGTGGCTATTATCAGTCGCATAGCGGAGGAAATGCGAGCGGGCAGGTCTCTGGATATTTCGCTTGCAGGCGGGTATCGGA
>JBAXMA010000303.1:0-4694 GCA_037134535.1 bacterium | reverse complement strand
GGAGAGGTCGCCTCGCTCCTAGCGGCCTAACTGCACCAAATCGCAGATGCGCCCTTTTTGTTGAAGGCGCATTGAAAACAGTCAAGATAAGTGGTAACAATATCGTGGCGGTGAGGGATGTACCTGATCGCGGGCGCGACGCAGTGACCAACTCGACGGAGACGAAGGTGGAGACATTCCATGCAGCAGACTATCTTTCCCCGAGTCGTATACTTTACTGGAGGTGGTTACTATGGAGAAGCCAGTACTATTCACCGGAACAACTCCACGCACTTCAATGGTCACTTTTCTCCAGTTTGCTGAAACACTGTTTCGACAAGGTCCCCTATTATCGCGGGTTGTTCAGCCACCTCGGACTGCATCCGTCCGACTTCAAGTCGCTGGATGATCTGAGACACATCCCTATTCTCGGCAAACGAGTCCTGGTTGATCGCAATGTCGAGTTTATGGCTGCCGATATCACACGATACAGGGCAAGACAGATCCATACCAGCGGCACCACAGGCGCATCACTCAGTGCCTGGTGGGACATCGACAGCAACGTCATTGAATTCTGCTGCCAGTGGAGGCAGTTCGCCTGGGCTAACCACCGGCTCGGACAATCATTCCTGGATATCAGGAACTACCGTCAGCACACATCCCGAGATTACGTATGGGAGTGGAAATGCAGAGGACTGCGGTCTTCATCACATTACTTCACCTGTGACAATATTGCCGAGTGGACTCATCTTCTCAGAAAGCACAAGATAACAACCTGGCGCGGACATCCGACCGCCATGGATCGTATCGCCCGGCTTCTGAGTGAGGCACGAATAGATGATCTCAAACCCAAAAGCATAGTATCGGTCGGTGAAGCACTACTGCAAAACCAGCGCGAATATCTCGAGTCATGGGCAGGAACTCCGGTATGTGACAACTACGGACTGATGGAGCACACGGCCATGATTTGCCAGTGCGAACATGGCGGCTATCACATTGCATCTGAGTATGGCATTGTCGAGGTGATCAAGGACGATGGCACTGCAGCCGGGCCAGGCGAGGAAGGTCGTATCGTATCAACAACCCTGCACAACCGGGCATTCCCCCTGCTTCGCTACGATACGCAGGACTATGCAGTTCAATCGGATCGGCACTGCCCTTGCGGCCGTACGTTGCCGCTGGTGGAACGAATAGCCGGCAGAGCCGACGACCGCGTGCTCAACTCCAGGGGTGAATGGGTTGCCGGCCTGCATATAGCCGTTTCCGAGATCGGCAAGGGGATCAGGTGCTCACAAATCGTGCAGAACGAAGCCGGGGCATTGGACATGTATGTGGTTCCATCGTCCGGCTACTCGGAAGAAGTCCGAAACACAATTCTTTCGCGTCTCAAGCTACAACTCGGGGACGGCATGAAGATCGGGATACACGAAGTGGAAGATGTTCCGTACAAGGGAAGAAAGAAGTCCAGATTCGTCGTATCCAATCTCAGAAAGCCTCCGGCCGGCATTACAGAACAATCGGGCCAGGCACAATGAGTCAAAAGAGAACAATTGCCGCCGTAGGCGACATAGTAATATCAGGCAGCCTGATTGCAGAACCGCCAAAAGTCAGTTTTGCTTCAATGACCCGCGATCTTGAAGGCTTCTTTACGGATACCGACCTGGTAATCGCCAATCTGGAAGCGCCGGTCACCGACTGCAAAAGCAGTCGTCCTGGTCAGCTCTGGACCCTGCGCACCCCGGTCGCACTGGCACCTGTTCTGTCAGTCTTCGGTGGAATGTCTCTTGCAAACAACCACATCCTCGATTTCGGAACCGAGGGACTCTCGTCAACCCTTTCGCAGCTGGACCAGCTCGGCATACGACACTGCGGAGCCGGTCTGACGCGTGAGGCAGCAGCCCGGCCAGCCTTCTTCGACCTCCATGGTTTCAAAGTGGGCATGCTGGCGTTTGCCGACAGAAACTGGTACCCGGTCACATTCACCGAGCCTGGAACCAACGTGTGGCAGGGACATGAGTCGGAAAAAGCTATTGCCAGCCTGTCAAAAGAGACGGCGTTCCTCATCGTGCAATTCCATCAGGGCTACGAGTTCCTTGACTATCCGGGTCCCGAGGAATGGACCATGGCAGAAAAGGCAACCCGTGCTGGAGCTGACCTGGTTCTATTTCATCACAGTCATACACTCATGGGGATTACGCGGTTCGGCAATTCCGCTTGCGCCTTCGGCCTTGGTAACTTCATTTTCGACAACACCTCATTTCCGGCCGCACATGTGGAGAAAATCCGCCGGCGGGCAGTATTCTGTTTTGACGTGAGCGAACACAAAGTAGAAAACTGGAGAGTACAACCCTCCACATCTGACGCCTGCGGCTGGCCTGTTGCGGCCACGAAACGGGATGCCACAGAAATACCGGAACTTGTTCGAACGCTGAGTCTGGCCCTGCAGAATAAGGAAGAGGCTATTCGGCACTTTCGTGCGCAAGCGGCAGAACGCATGGTTCCACATGCATGGAAATCACTATGCCTTCTCTTGCGCAAGGAAGGCGCCCGCGCGGTGGTGATTCGTCTGCTCAGGCTGAGATGGGTCGACATGACCGTTCTTTTCGTTTCTGCCTGGCAAAGCTTGTTCCGTACGTCAAAGCAGCGGGGAGATGCATCTTGAACGGCAAGTCCAAATTGACTGTTTTTGTCAAGCTGTCGGTGACTGTGGCGGCGATACTGTGGATAGTGATGGGGATCAACTGGACAGACATGGCTGTTCGTATCAGCGACATTAGCTGGCCTATTGCCGTTCTGTCCTTTGCCGTCTATTCACTCTGGCTAGCTCCCTGCGCCTGGAGATGGGTCCGCATTGCGGGATCATGCGGATATGATATTAAGGTCATGGAATCGCTTCGCGGCTATCTCGTGGGCGGCTTTTTCGGATCTTTCCTCCCCACAGGTCGCGGCGGTGACGTTGTGCGAGGCGTCCTCTCAGCGAAAACCCACGGTTGGCCCCTGGCTTCAATACTGTCAACAATCCTTGTTGAACGCATGACCGGCCTTGGCATAGCCGCCGTACTGACTCTAACGGTAAGCCTACTCGCAGCGCTGACAAACCCTCTATTCAACGGGGTTCTGGTGTCCGCTGCGGTCTTCCTGATTATTCTTGCGGCAGCAGCCAGTGTTGCTTTCACCAGGCACTTCCGGATCATCATCGCGATCATCGTCAGGTTCATACCTTTTGAAGGCCTCCGCAGGACTGTGGATCAGGCGGGTGCCGTAATGTGCATCTTTGCCGACAGGCCCAGGCTAATCGCTCTTCCATCCCTGCTGTCCCTGTTGAATGTGATCGTGCTGGTAATGGCTGCTTTTGTCATGGGACATGCTATTCCAGGTTTCACTGCGCCTTGGTACAGCTACTGGCTGGTGATTCCGTTGAACTTCCTGTCTCTGCTCCTGCCATCGGTCGGCGGGTACGGTGTCCGCGAGGCCGGATTTATTGTTCTCTTCTCATTGTTCGGGGTCCCCAGAGAAGCGGCGGCCGTATTCGCGATCCTCCAGATGATCTTTGCGACTATCTTTGCGATCGCAGGCGGCGTGGTCTTTGCGCTCAGTGCCGGCAAAGCACCACAAGGCGACTCATGAACCGCAGAGCGCCTCTACTGCAAGATTCGCTGACTCCATGGCGTCGTGAATCCATGTGTATTTGAATTCCGCAGTGCGTCCAGCCAGCCGCAGGTTGCTCAGGCGGGACAACCATGCACGCAGAGCTCTGGCGCTGGCTTCGCTGCCGGTCTCGAGAATCGGGTATGCATTCTCCATGCGTACAACAAATTGGTCGATGACCATGCCGTTTTTGATCAACCCCGCTCGCACCAGGTGTGATGCCACCAGTTGCGCAAGTTCAGCGTCTGGCAACCTGTGAATGTCATCCCCTGGTTGGCACGGAATCTCGGCCATAAGTGAAGTCTGGTGCGGCGGCGCCATGAGATTGCTCCGGTTCTTCGGCTCACTGATGCGCGTGAACGGGAATTCACGCCCTGGAAAGTATACAGTCGCGACATTCTGCAAAACGAACGGCGTATCCAGCATCAGCATTACTACGAGAAGGCTCCGGTATCGCAGTCTGCCCGCCTCGTCGAGTATCTCACGGGGCGGCAATGGCTCAAGTCGGGCAAGCAGATCAGTAAGCGGAAGGGTGCTGATCACGGCGTCAACAGGCATTTCCTGGCTTCCGTTTATACCGATGGCATTAATGCGCTCATCGTTGTGGACAATTCGCGTAACTTCCGAACTAAGCCTGATGTTTTCCCGGCCACAGCCGTCCGCCAGTGCCTCCATTATGGCGCCAATGCCGGTGTCCGGGTAGTAGAACGCGCCCTCAAAATGCTTCTGTTCTACAAAACGTGAAAGTACAGTCTCCATCAGGAATGTCCAGAGCGTGAGCTGCCTCATGCGCTGACCAGAAATCGCCACCGCCAACCTGTCGCACGGCACACCCCAAAGCTTCTCAGAGTAGTTGAGCAGAAACCGGCTGGCGATTTCCCGGCCGTAGGTGCGGAGGGCAAACTCCTCGAAGTTTTCCGGAATTCCCCGCTCCCAAATGCGGGCCCATCCGACTTGTCCGGCAGCCCGTACAAACGACACAGCACCAATCTTTCGCAGCAGATCCACTGGCGACAACGGGAAGTGCACGAGTCGATCGTTCTGAAAGATCCTGCTGGGAACATCTA
>JBAXMA010000302.1:0-4698 GCA_037134535.1 bacterium | reverse complement strand
CTCACGCTTGCCTTGCCGATGCGCTATACCGGCCAGACTGCCGTCAACCAGGGCACATTGACACTTGCCGCCGGCAATCACACCCTTGCGGTCAATCAAGCCTTACAGGTCAGTGGCGGCGGCACACTCAATCTCCTCGCCGGCAGCCAGTTTGCCCGTGATCTCAGCAGCTCCACCACGGGCGAGGGTACCGGAGGCATCATCACTGGCACCGGCGGTAGACTTACGGCTAATCAGGAATCAGCCACTACCTTTGCAGGATCGATTCAAGGCTCCGTTAATCTCGTCAAAACCGGCGGCCAAACACTGACTCTGAGCAGTCCAAGCACGGCCACAGGGACGGTGTCAGTTATTGGCGGACTTATCAGCTTCAGGGAGAGAGATTCTATCGATCCTGTCAATATTGGGCGCGGCCTATTCCTTAAAGACGGAGGCGCCTTTTCCAACGCGGTCGCAATCACTATTAAGAGCTCTACACTAAACCTCGACAACAATGGTACGAGAGACATGACTAATCGTATCAACGACAGTGCGCCAATCACGCTCGACAACGGCTCAATAAGGTATATCGGTCGGACATCGACCAACTCATCCGAGACTCTGGGGCCAGTGACGGCCTCCGGGTTTGCAACCATCACCATGCGCCAGAGCAGCTCTGTGCTGACGCTGGCCGGACTTACCCGCAAACCAGGCACGATGATTGAGTTCAATAAATCGCCGTCCCTCGGCTTGACTGGCAGTAATCCTCGTGTGCTGCTTACCGGGGACAACACCAGCGGTCTCACCTTCACAAACTCCACTCTCGTGGGTATGGCCAGTTATGACGATAACGACAAATATTACCCGGTCAGTTATGTCGCTGGCCTTGGATTTGGCAGAATGGGACAGACAGGTTTTCCAAACCACTATTATGTCTCAGGATTCGCCGGCATGAACACCCTGACCAATGCAGCCAGTACCAATGATTTTCTTACCGGTGCATCGCAAGTAGTTAGGGCTGGAGGCCAGACAATTAACTCCTTCGGAGTACAGGGTTCAGGATTTGGCATGAGCACCGTCCCCACGACTTTCCAGGGCACAAATGACACACTGACAATTGCCAGCGGATGGTTGGCAATGTGGTTTCAGCAAACTGTAATTGGTAGCGCGACCAACCGGGGTGCGATCACCTCCGGTCAGAGCGAGTTATTCCTTTTCGGAAAGTACATAGTCAATTGGGGAGCCAATAATCTCAATACGATACATTCAGTCATCAAAGACAACGATACGATCAATACCGTCAAGTTCGTTGTCAACAGCGCCAGAGATACAATTCTAACCGCTAACAACACATATAGCGGCGGAACAGTTGTTAACGGAATTCTAGATCGCGACATTAATAGCGGAGGCATTCTCTATCTTAATGGCGACCCGGGCTACCTGACTATTCCAAACGCGACGAATTCCGCCGATGGTCTGGTAATGAATTGCTCCATCGTAACAATGCTTGTCAACTCCGGCCAGATCGGCTCGAACAATATCGCGACCCTGTGCGGCGGTTCAACGCTGACGTTGGTGGGTGACAACACTCTGGCCGGCATCATCTTCAACAGCAATGGCGGAACGATCACGCCGACGATTACTCCCGGCGGTACGCTGACCATTACCGGCGATATTTCCTCCACGCCGTCCAATCCTACTGTCACGCCTCGCATCAATGGTGGTGGGCTCGATCTCAGTGGCACGATAAAGAGTATCACTGTGACCGCCTTGCCTGAGGGTAACTTTGTGAACGGCCAGACGCCTCTTGTCGGCTTGAATATCAGTTCTGCTATTCAGAGCGGCGGAGTCACGAAGAAGGGCAATGGAGTTCTGGAACTGTCGGGCGGGAATACTTTTACAGGCCAGCTGGCCGTTGAAGAAGGTGTATTGAATGTCGGTTCGGTGAACAATATCAGTTCGGACGGCGTCCTTGGCAATAATGCTTTCTCAGTCATCCTCGGCAGTGTCAGCGGCGGCACGAACGTCACCGGAACTCTGGAATACGTTGCCGGTGGCACAGCTTCAACAAAACCGTTCACTATGGCCACCGGAGGTACGGGCGCGTTCCAGATCGATGCGGCTCAGTCTGTCCTGACCCTCAATGGTCTGATTGACGGCGGTGGCGGCTTATCCAAGTCAGGGAATGGCACACTCGTCCTCGCTGCCAATAACTCCTACGCCGGTGGTACTGCCATCAGCGGCGGCACGCTCAGCATTTCCAGTGATGGCAACATTGGTTCCGCACCGGGCGTCTTCGATGTGGACAGCATTGTGATCAACAATGGCGGCGCACTCTCACTGACAGCCGACATCGCATTGGACGAGAAAAGGGGAATTCTACTTGGTAGCAGCGGAGTGCAGATAATCAGAGCCGTCGGCGGAAGTACTGATCCGGTCCTTGGTGTCATCAGCGGCGGCGGGAGTGTCGATCTTGTGGGTACCTCTGATGATTTCAAGCTGGGCCGTGCCAACACTTACACGGGAGATACAAGGCTGTTTGGTACCGCAAAGCTTACGCCAGGAGGCGAGAATGCGTTTCAGTTCAGTACAGTGACGGCATCGACCGGCAACTCCATCTTTCTGTACGAATCCGCAGGGTATGCAGTGTTCGGTGGCATAAGCGGCAGCTTTGATCTCCCGCTGCAGACGGTATCCGGTAATGATCCTGTCGCCTTGTACGTTGGCAATAACGGCCGGAGCACGATCTACAGCGGTGTATTAAGCGGCAGAGGCTCGCTGACGAAGATCGGCTCAGGTACGCTGACTCTCGACGGCAATAGCACCCACGCCGGTTCGACTGTAGTCAGCAATGGCGTTCTAATTGGAGTTACGGGCGGGAGTTGTTCCAACAGCGCTGTGACAATCGCCGATGGCGCGACTAATGGCGTGCAGATTGTGGCGGAGTCCGGCACATGGACCTGTTCCAACCTGACGTATGCCGCTGGAACCGGCTGTATTGAGTTTCTCTTCAGTGTAATGCCAAGCACTGTTACTGCGCCGCTGACGGTAAATGGTAATCTATCGTTTGATGGTACACCGAACGTCATCGTGCGCGCTCCGGCGCTTGTCATTGCCGTTGGAATCTACCCGCTCATCAGCTACTCGGGTTCCATTTCCGGCATCTCACCGACCAATGCATTCGTGCTGCCGGGCGGTCTGACTGCGACGATCACCAACAACATCGACAACAAGTCCATCGACTTGAATGTCACAGTTGGAAACGAAGTGAGGAGGCGGGTGGGGAATGGCAGCTGGGATATCTACATCACCGACAACTGGAAGGATACCAGCGATTCGTCAGTCATGTATGTCGATGGCGCGGCAGTGCGGCTTGACGATTCCGCGAGTGGTGGGCCTGATATTGCTGTTATATTGGACACCAACGTAAGTCCTGCCTGTGTCACTATAGATAACACGAACACATCTTATACGATCTCCGGAAGCGGTAGCATTCAAGGTGCAGGTCGCCTGATTAAGCATGGCCCGGGTAGAATGACCCTTGCAACCGCCAACACTTATTCCGGCGGAACGATTGTCTCAGCGGGCACTCTCGGACTTTCCGGAAGCGGCAGTCTTTCTGATATTGCTCCGCTGCTTGTAGACGGCGGCACGTTCGACATCGGTACTGTGAATGACACTGTCGGAGTTGTCACACTTTCAGGCGGGAGCATTACCGGTACAGGCGGTGTGTTATCGGGCGCATGCTACACGATCAATAATGCCACGGGCACAACGATGATAAGTGCGATCCTGAGCGGTGCGGGATTTCTGACCAAGTCAGGTGCCGGCACGCTCATTCTTTCCGGCACAAACACGTACACCGGCATAACCACCATCAATGGGGGTGTTTTGAGCATCACTAGTTTTGCCGACGGCGGGACAGGAAGCGGCATCGGCGCATCTTCAGGCGCGGCTGCAAATCTGATACTCGGTGGCGGAACGCTTCAGTACACGGGCGGGACGGTGACAATCAATCGCAGCTTCACACTCGGGGCAGATGTCATCAGTACGATTGATGTTGCCAATGCCGGAACGGTCCTGACCGCGTCCGGCGCTGCAACTGCCACCAGTGGCAGCCTGCGGAAGAGCGGTGCCGGCACTCTGGTTCTAACTGGCACAAACAGATATACCGGAGCTACGATCATCAGCGCTGGCGTCCTGCAGGTTGGCGCCGGGAGTACTAACGGTGCACTTGGTACCGGACCGGTTACGAATGATTCGGCACTGGTGTTCAATCGCTCTGATATGTTTTACACGAATATGCTGTCTATTTCTGGAACCGGATCGGTGACAAAGAAGGGCAATGGAACGCTGTACCTTTTTGGCGACAACACCTACATGGGCGACACGATAGTGAGCGGTGGCATGCTGACCATTACCAACGCGTACTTGTCTGAGACCGCTGCTGTTTGCCTGACAAACAGCGCTAAGTTGAACCTTAACTTCAATGACATAGACCGGATCGGTTACCTGTATTTCGAAGGGCAGGCTCAGTTCCAGGGTTATTGGGGCGCCCCCGGCTCAGGTGCAGTAAACACCAACGGTATCTATCTTGGCGGCACTGGCATTCTGCTTGTGACTCGTGGTCCTCCACCTCCTGGCACGACAATCATCGTTAGATAGCTTGCTGCCGATGCGGATATTGAGAAGCTAGCCGCACTGGATCGCGCGTCCCCC
>JBAXMA010000301.1:0-4717 GCA_037134535.1 bacterium | reverse complement strand
TTCAGGGGATCGGCGGTGGCGGCCGATATTGATAAACAGTTGACCGGCATGAAGGCGGTGTCGCCCATGAAGGAAGAATGGGCGGCGGAGCAGGCGTTCTCGCGACTGTTATGGCAGAGCATGAATGTGCGTACCCTGAGCGAGATGAAAGCGGTACTCGATGGCCTTCAGATCGTGTGCACAAAAGCGGCCGGGACCAGATATGGCAAGCGCGCCGCCGAACTGTCGCAGGGGGTGGCGAAAGCGTACCAGAAATCCGTTAAAGCCACTGAACGCGCGAAACGCGGGAAGTGAAACAGACCGGTTCACAGCCGGTTCGCACTGCGACAGGCGAAAAGAAGCCGGGTGTAACTGCTGCAGAGTTGTACGAAGGCGGATATTGACAGACTTTGAGTAGTGGAGTGACATGAGAAGTGGAGTGCTTGACTGAGCGCATAGAATGGCACAAATGACAAAACGCGATGTGATCAGATCATTGTATAGAGGCGAAGCCGCACCATATGTTCCATGGTCGTTCTCGTTCACTGCCGAGGGTGAGGCCAAACTGGTGCAGCACTATGGCACCAGAGACATTGACAGCGTGTTGCATAACCATCTCCTCGGCCTCGGAAGCGGGATCGGCTTCTTTGAGGACATCGACCGGGACCGGGTGAGGGACGGCTTCGGAGTAGTCTGGAACCGTAGCGTCGACAAGGACATCGGTGTGGTCGAAAACCTTGTCCTGGCGCATCCATCGCTTTCCGGATATCACTTTCCGGATCCATTAGACTCGCGTTTCTTCGCTGATATTCCTGAGCGGATCGCGAAGCATCCTGATCGGTTCCGGGTTTTCCAAGTGGGCTTTTCACTGTATGAGCGGGCATGGACGATGCGTGGCATCGAGAACCTGATGATGGACTTTCTCGATCACCCGGGCTTTGTCCGCGAACTGCTGCATGCCATAACCGACTACAACATCGCCCAGGTAAAGAAGGCGCTGGAGTACGACATCGATGCGATCTACTTCGGCGACGACTGGGGACAGCAGCAAGGGCTCCAGATGGGGCCGGACCTCTGGCGGGAATTCATCTATCCGGAACTGAAACGGATGTATGGAGTCGTACACGATGCTGGCAGGTACGTTTCAATTCACTCCTGCGGCGACGTGGATGAACTGTTCGACAATCTCATAGGCATCGGCGTGAACTGTTTCAATCCGTTTCAGCCTGAAGTCATGGATGTCGAGGCGCTGATTCCTGAATATCGTGGACAGCTTGTCTTCCACGGCGGGCTTTCGACGCAAAGAACCCTCCCGTATGGAACGACAGCGGATGTGCGCCGCGAGTCCCGCAGGATGATCACACTGGGCAGGGCCGGCAGCTACATCTTCGCCCCGGCCCACGCCGTAGAGGGGGATGTTCCGCTGGAGAATATGCTGGCGTTCATCGACGAGGCAATGAGCCAGCCGGGATTTAGCGCCGGAAATTGAAGAGCTGTTAACACGCAATGGAAGGAGCAAACATCATGGACGGACATAGAGTAGTTGCAGCGGCTGGCCTCGCAATATTAGCGGCCCTCGGGGTTGTATCGTGTGGAGGACGAAATGATGCACCGACTGGAACTGCGGGTGCTACTCCCGACAGCAGGAGGCTGGTCGTGGGCTATTCGCAGATCGGAGCGGAAAGCGCATGGCGGACTGCTAATACAATATCCATCAAGACCGAGGCCGCAAAGCGAGGGATCGACCTGCGGTTTGCTGATGCGCAGCAGAAGCAGGAGAACCAACTTAAGGCCCTGCGCAGTTTTCTCGCACAGAAGGTCGATGTAGTCATGCTTTCGCCTGTGGTTGAGACAGGTTGGGAGCCGGTGTTGCGTGATCTCAAGGCTGCCGGAATCCCGGTTATCTTGTGCGACCGGCGTGTGACCGTGACGGATGATTCGCTCTACGTCACCTTTGTCGGACCGGACGTTGTGGAGGAAGGCCGTCGGGCTGGCAAATGGCTCGCCGCCAAGATGAATGGGCAGGCCAGGATTGCGGAACTGCAGGGAACCCCTGGCAGCGCGCCTGCCATAGACCGCAAGAAGGGCTTTGAAGAGGTTCTGGCCGGATTCCCTGGCATGAAGATTATCAAGTCACAGACGGGCGATTTCACCCGTTCCAAGGGAAAGGAAGTCATGGAGGCTTTCCTGAAATCGCCCGAAGGCAAGGATATCAACGCACTCTATGCTCACAACGACGATATGGCTCTCGGGGCGATCCAGGCCATTGAGGCCGCCGGCTTGAAGCCGGGCACCGATATCGTGATTGTTTCGGTGGATGGCGTGAAGGGTGCATTTGAAGCAATGGTCGCCGGTAAGCTGAATTGCACCGTGGAATGCAATCCGCTTCTGGGGCCCCAGATATTTGATGCCGTCAAGGCAATCGCGGCCGGGAAGAGCGTGTCGAAGCACATCAAGTCCGACGAAGGTGTGTTCGACCAATCTCAGGCAGTGGACGTCATAGGAAGCAGGCAGTACTGAAGAGAGGAAGAGAGTGAGTCATTTCACGACCGGCCTGATCCGGTTCTCACTATCGACCTCAATCCTCAGGATGGCCGGACGCTCCCTGAATGGCGCCTTCGGATCGTTGCCGAAGTAAGTCGACCACCAGTTGCCATCTGTATCATTGAACAGAACGTTGTGCCCGCCACCCGGTATTGCCACATAACGGTCGCCATAGGGACCATAGATATTGGTCGAACTGGCCGCCATGCAGTCATAGGTAGCGGTCTTGCCATCCCGTTTATTGAAGTCAGCACAGATTAGGTGATACTGCCCGTTGATCTTTGTCACGAACGCGGCCTCAAAGCCGACCTGACCGGCGTTTGCCGGTTTCAAGTGCCGTGGTTCTTCCGCCAGTCCGCTCAGGTCATCCTTCATCTTCGCAATGATGCCGTTCTGCCAGACGAGATAGACCGACCCGTCGCCGTCAGCGAACAGCGATGCGTCAATGTTTCCGGTCATTGGCCCATCTTTCTTGACGTCGACGTATGGCCCCTCCGGCTTGCCGCTCTCGCTTCTGAGGATGCCGGTGCCTTCATAGTTCACGCAGTATGCTATCCAGAATGTGCCCTTGAAATAGTGGAGCTCCGGCGCCCAGATTGCCCTCTTCATCCTGAGGTCCCGGCCGATCTTGCCCTTCTGCCATGTGGCATCCTTTTCAAAACTCCAGATCAGCCCGATGGAATCCCACGCCTTGAGGTCCTTTGACTTCCAGATTCGAATGCCTTCATTGGTGTGCCACCACGCCGGATGGCCTGTGGTGCCGGTCAGGTAATACGTGCCATCCGGGCCAACGCACACAGACGTGTCGCGCACCGGGTAGTCAAATATCGGCTTCATGTCCGGCATCGCCGGGACGATATTGGTAACGTTTTCAGCGCTTCCGGTCAGGGCCAAGCCGATAAGGCAGGCGCAAATGACTGTCAGGTGACTCGTTCGTCTGGTCATTTCACATCGGATAATCAATATAGCCTTTTTCGCCGGGGGTATAGAATGTGCTTTGATCGCCTGCCAGCAATGCAGCACCACTCTTGAGTTTGGTTACCAGCCCGGGATTAGAGATGAACGGCCGGCCAAAAGCTATCAGATCGCCGTTCTTCGCGGCCAGATCAGTCCCGGCCCTGGCTTTGTCATAGCCACCCGAAAGGATCAACGTCCCATGGAACGCCGCACGGATCTTCCTCTTGATACTGGGTCTCACCTCCGGCGCACCCATTGAACTGTGATCAACCAGATGGATGTATGCCAGTCCGATCTTGTCGAGCTCAATGGCAAACTTCTCGAATGTGTCTTCCATCGTGGGATCAATACCCATGTCATTAAACACACCATAGGGAGAAAGCCTGATTCCGACCCGCCCTTTACCGATCTTTTCGGCCGTCTGACTTGCAATCTCGACGGCAAATCGTATCCGGTTCTCAATGCTTCCGCCCCATCCGTCCTGGCGCTGATTGGATGCCGTATTGATAAACTGATTAATGAGATAGCCGTTGGCGGCGTGAAGCTCCACTCCATCAAAGCCTGCTTCAACCGCAAGACCGGCAGACCTTACGAACTCCCCGATAGTCGATTGAACATCGGCCTCTGTCATCTCTCTCGGAACAGAAAATGACTGCTCGCCTTGTGCATCAGTCCATATTTTGCCCGACATGGCGATCGGGGAAGGTGCCAGAATACGGCTATCGGGCGGCATATTGAGCTGGTGAGAAACCCTGCCAGTGTGCATGAGCTGGACAAAAATACGACTACCAGCCTTGTGGACAGCGTCAGTAACTTTCCGCCAGTCCTGGACGTGCCTTGGAGTGAACAGCCCTGGTATCCGCGCATAACCCAGTCCATTGGGGGATGGCGCTGTACCCTCGGTAACAATCAAGCCGGCATCGGAACGTTGTGAATAGTAAATGGAAACAATATCGCCAGGTGAATTGCCGGGACTCCTGCTGCGCGTCATGGGAGCCATCACGACACGGTTCTTGACCTCGATCGTTCCAACCTTCCACGACGAGAACAGGATATCAGCCATGACTACCTCCTTGTTTAACAACCATCGATAAACCGCCAAAACCACAGCAACGTCACATAGTCTTACAATTTACTATACATGCCAGCCAACGTACAGACGAAAATCCCTGACCCTGATTTCAGGGGTGCGATTGCAGTTGGTGGAAGAGTTGGTGAGTCATGGTACGAAGGAGCC
>JBAXMA010000300.1:0-4726 GCA_037134535.1 bacterium | reverse complement strand
TCCTTGCCCACAGCAATCAGCATATCTGAGAACATCGACTGGAACAGATCTGAATCGGGCGAGCTGCGTCCGCCCGATTTCATAAGACCCGCCTGGATTGCCGCAATGGTCTCAAACACTCTGGGACTCAGGAACGCCATTCCATTATTGACCGCGGACAGATCTTTGAAAGCCTTCTTGAATTCGGCGCCAGCGGCGAAGCCGTTCTTCTGATCAAACGCGCTCACTGCGTCTCCCACCGCCTTCGGAGTGGAACCAACCAGAAAACAACCGCCATGCATGGCAAAAGTCGGCTGAAACGGAATTGGCATGGGAGGCAATCCATTGACCGTCACAAGAACAGTGCTTCCAACTTTACTCTCAACTACAGGAATCTCATTCTTGGCCAGAAGCTTTGTAAGCATCTTCACTATCGAGTCGTTTTTAACCTTGCAACCGAGAAGAAGCGACGGCTCAGGAACTTCAAGTTTATCGCCTGCCGGCGCAGGAATAACGACCTTCGACTGAGATGACAGCTTTACGGAAATAAACATTTCGTCGCCCATTGAATTGATGAGATTCTCAATGTTCATACCCATTGCGGCAGAAGCCCCGCTGAGCGCATTGCTGAATGCCATCGCGGACCCTGCAGGTCCTATCTCGGCCACCCCACCCTTCACCATTTGTAGAACTTCCGATGGAGCGACATCGACGATCCGGAACAGAGCCGTGTCTGAAGGCAGAAAGTCGACGGTGACCTGCGTGCGCGGTTCGCCGCCAGTCATTGTGCGCCACAACGGCAGGTTGCCGGCAGCGGAATCGCGACTTAAAAACAGCTTTATGGTACTCATGCCATTGCCAACCGGAACCGAGCTGAATCCAACTCCTGTTGCTGCAAAGAATCCATTCTTCTTCAAAAACACTTTCAGCTTCGAGACAATAGCCTTTGCCTGTGCTGCATCGGGATCATCGGACGGAATAGCGGACATGATTTTTGTGACAAGATCCATCATCTCCTGAAAAGCACCCTCGATATTCATCACGACAAGCACATCCCCGCCCTGGTCAAGCTCAGACATGACCGTCTGGAATGTAGTCTTCACCGCCAACGGGCTCTTCAAAATCTGGGCATTGGCTATTCCCGCAAGCAACAATACCGCGCAACCGGCGAGAACCAATCGTGAGCACACAACATTCATAGCACCTCCTTGGTACAACACGTTACTTAGACAATATTTCTTAATTGTATTCCCATGCACGGTGTTGCACAAGCACACACATTCGAAGGGTCAGCCCTTAGAATAGAGATTAGCGCTGCTGAGCGGCAAGTTTCCTGTCGAGACGCTCAACCACTTTCTTCAGCTCGTCTCCGGCAGTCAGCAATTCTCGTAAGTGTCGTAACTGGCAGCTCACGGCCACGCCGCTCTTTAATCCAAGTACTTTCGCTGCCTCTCTTTGCGTCATTCCGCCATACTTGCACAGCATGCAACCGGCTACAGCCCGCCAGCGAGAGTCCCTGCTTCGTTCCGCGAGAGACTCCGTCCTGATTCCCGCAGCCCGGGCTACGGCCTCGAGAATTGTGTTGGCCGGCACTTGCCGGATGATCCGTCGAAAAGACACATCTTCCTGCATTGATCGTTTCTCAACCTGCTCCCGATAGCACTCATCAACCCATTCCCTGTAATCTCCACTGCCAATACTCCGCGACGACCTGACCAGTTCTCCAAGAAACTCCTCGTCATCCTTCGCAATGCCACCCTCCACAAAGCTCCTGTATCTTTCCGGCTTTTCACGCTTCCGGCCGGCCATGAGCGACAACATCATCTCGTAGTCCACAAATTCATTTCCCGGCCTCTCCCCTATGTAACTAGGATATGTGCTCCATGGATATGTCCTCAGGTATGTCACCCGCTCCTCGACCGACTTCTCGATCAACCCCTTCACTTTCACCGGGTTCAGATGAACATACCGACCCAGCTTCAGTAGATAGTCGTCACCTTTGACCAGCTTCGCGCTATATCTGCCCTGGGTTACATGCCCGTGCCGGGAATGCCGCCTGTTGTAGTACACCCCGTACCCGGTCAGGATCCCCTGCATGAAACGGCCCAGATTGGCCTTTGGTGTTTCGACAACCAGGTGAAAATGATTCAACATGAAGCAGAACATATAGATACGCACCTGGTATAGTTCAGCTGCATCTTCCATCCTGGAGAGCAGGTATCTGCGATCTCCATCATCCCCGAACAAATCATCTCCACTATTGGAACGTACAGTCACGTGGTAGATTGCGCCAGGGTATTCAACTCTGAGTTGTCTAGCCATGTACAGAGATTTACAGATCCCACTGGTCTGTTCAATACTATTCTTTATTCTAAGGGCTGACCCTTTGAATTTCTTTGACGATAGTAAGCGAATGAGGCGGCAGGTTAGTCACGCCCTTTGCAAACGTCAGCGTTATTTCCTTTGGCACAACCCGATCGGGATGCTCGATGTCATTGAAGGCCTCGGGGGAATCACCGGCCAGCACAACTGCCTTGTACGGGCCTTCAAGCATCATCTCTTTCATCCTCACAGTGCACGCTGCTTCAAGGTCTGGATGCCGATTCACCAGCGCGATAGACCAGTTGCTGCCAGACTTGTCGACGGTGGCAACAGCATCCACAACTGCAACGGATTCCTTTCCGTGAGTCAACCGGTCTGCCTTGACCTCAAGTTTGCCAACACGGACCTGCAGTTCATTGGCATACATTGCCAAAGCGTGAAAATGCGTCCTCCTGACAATACCCTTCGGATGAACAAAGAGTGGACCGCGCGTATTCACGATCGGTGCAATATTGGCCATGCCGACATCCTCTGAGTGACGAAGACACGCATTGAGAAAGGATGCCGAAAAAAGCGCGTCCGCCATTGTGTATTGTGAAGCAATCAAGTTCTTTTCCCTGGCCGCAATCAGTGTCTTGACTTCCTCATCAGCATAATTCTGCACTTCCTTGCGCGGAAATCCCGGATGATGCCAGCCACGCAGATTCCACTCGTCGTAGGCAATCTTGATGCGACCGCGGCATCCTGCTTCCTCAAGAACTCCGATGTAGTCAGCAATTGTCTTTTCCGGGGCATCGGAATGCATTATGCATGTCAGATAATCCGGAGTGTCGTTCTTGCCCCAGAAACCCAGCCAATAACTGTGGATGGAAATATAGTCCAGATATTGTCCGGCAACCTTCAGCAACGGCACAGTCCACTCCCTTGTGGGTAGTGCCGCCGCTGTCAGTTGAATTGATGGATCAGCGGCCTTCATTGCCTTCGCCGCTTGCAATACAAGCGGTGCCCACTGTTCGATGGGCTTGTAACCGATCTCGTGCTGGCCCCAGTTCTCGTTGCCAATGCTCCAGATTCTGACGTTACGCGGCTTGGCATAACCGCTGGCCTTACGCATCTCGGCGTACTTGCCATTTGTGCCATTGCAGTACTCAACCCAGTTCTTCATCTCCTCTACAGTGCCATTACCGGCATTGTTACAGATATAGGGTTCCCATCCAAGAAGCCGGCATAGCTCGACGTATTCATCAGTACCGAATGTGTTCGGCTCAACGACGCCCCATGCCATGTCATCCGTGGGTTTGCGCTGTTTCCCAACGCCAGCCTCCCAGTGATAGCCGCTGACATAGCAACCGCCCGGCCAGCGCACAATCGGAGTCTTCAGCTCCTTCAATGCGGCAATAACATCCTTGCGAAATCCGTTCGGATCCGACAACGGCGAACCGGGGTCAAACACTCCGCCATAGACCTGAGTGGCGAAATGCTCAAGGAATCCACCAAATATCATCGGACTGTAGGGTTTTGATGGTACATCCGTCTCTATCGTAACAACGGCCTGTGGTTTCATCCATTTTTCCTCACTTTCACTCATGCTGCAGTGTTCCCCACAACTCCTTATTGAAAGGCGCCTGTCGTGACTGACAAGTATCCCTGTGGCAGACTTCGCAAGTTCGGAAATCTTTTTCGGCTTGAAACAGGATGCCAGAGGTTGTCTTATTCGGCATCATCAGGAATGATTCCATCAATATAACTCCAGTTCCCGGCACAGCATCTCCCATGAGTGCGAAGAGCTCTTTCTGCTGTTCAATGGGCCACATGGCTGCATCACCTGAACCGGGACGCATTATAACCGTCGTGCCCAGACGAAACTTGCGGCGGAGATGATCGCCAAGCTCCTGTTGCGCAGCGCTGAGAGCGTGGGTCTTGATCAGATCCCACCAGTACTCCTTCACCATGTCGCCCTTCGCGTCAAATACTTCATCCATTTCCCTGCCGCAGGTCGCAATCACAGGGAAGACTCTCTCGACCGATTCCAGTTTCCGGCTCAAAGCTCGACTAGTGAACAAGCATCCGCCGATCTGTACAGTGTCGCCATCCCTCGCATCGATAAATGCCACTGTGTACGCAGCCTTTGGCCGGCTGCAGCTCATCGCAAGTTTGATCAAGCCAGCCAGATCCGCTGCGTCATCAGACCCAGCCTCCACGTGTGCCTGCTTCATCAAGGCATCAGTATCTGCACTGAACGGAATCTTCGTCAGAGTTTCCATAATTACCCCCCTGTCACTTCCATCACTTGACAGTATCAGGTAACCTTCTGGTCGTCCACTCCCGCAGCCCTGACTGATCCTCCAACGGGCGCCCACACTCGTCTGCAGGGGCGCATCTGCGATTTGGTGCATCTCAGGTAGTGCATTTTGGCTTTCTTGTT
>JBAXMA010000299.1:0-4728 GCA_037134535.1 bacterium | reverse complement strand
GCCTTCCCTGTCGTTTCTTCAATCTGTTTGATCCTCTTCAGAAAGTCCGTCCGCGCCAGATCTTTTCTCGATTTTCTGGAATCGTTCATACGTTGCCCGGGCCTTTCCCAAGGCTTGATTCTGCTTCCGGCAGATGGGGCAATGAATGGCCTGCGCTTCCAAGGGAAAGCGAAGAGTTTCGTACCAGTGCTTCTGCTCGTCCGCAAAGAAGATGAATGGCTTGCCGCACTCCTGGCATATCCGTTCAAGATCGAAATAATGCGTCACGGGCACGGTTGCCCTACTCTGTCGGTTAAGGTCAGATGCAACGGCGGTGTTGGGGATGCGTTTTGTCTGATCAACCCAGATACCCAATTTTCCATAAGGCCACTTGCCGATAACGGCCTCGTATCCAGAGACAACTTCCTGATACGTTGTCGCATTCCAGTGGAGGCTCACTCCCTTATCGTGCCGCTGTGGATTCAGTCCGGTGATCCGCGGTCTTCGACCATACCTCGGATGATCCACAAATCCAGCGAACCTATCTGTTTCTTGCTTCATCTATCTTCTCTGGCGAACGTCGAACCGGACGTTGACCCGACAGGGTCAACGGTACGGTTGAGAACTTAGGGACCCTCTTTCATTACAATCTGTCCAGATACCCCTTGAGATCAGAGTTGCGAGAATCGTCCATCTTCTTGAGTGTCTTCTCGGTGATGGCCTTGCCTTCCGGAATCTTGTGCTTCTTGATTATGAACAAGCCTTCCGTGATTTCGGGTTTGACGTGGTTCCCGGCGCAATCAGGACATTTGAAGAAGAACTGGCTATCAAATCCCTTGATCCACGCCCTCGTCTCTTTCACGACCTGGGCCTCAATCCCCGTTAAGACATCCTTCTTCTTTGTCTCCTTACCGTCCGGCAAGGAGATGGCGAAGATATGTCCCCAATAGGTCCGAAGGTAAAACAACGTTGTCTCGGCGTGGGTGTAGAATCCCTTTCTGGAGTACTGCTGCCACATCACACCGGCAGTGGTCCAGTCTGTGAATCTCTCTTGTTCCTTCTTCGGAATTGATGCGAAGGCGGATACGGGCTTCGAGCTGACGCCGTTCGTTCCAAATACACGATATTGATCAAACGCGTCCTGCATGACCAGATAGCCATCATCCGTGAGGATGAGATCAACGGGGCTGGCATCATCCTTCTGCTGGTGCCATGTCCAGAGCGTCTTGCCGGATTTCGTGTTCTTGAAAGTGATCGTGAAGTCCTCCTGAAACGGGTGTTTCCAGTTGCCATCCTTGTTGGCAGGAGATTTCGCTTCCGCTGTGTATTCTCCACTCGGACTCTTCCCAGATGTGTCGCCATAGAAACGATCTGTGGCGAGGGCAATTCCAGTTGCCATGCTTACCGCGCAGATTATGATTGCTGTTCTTTTCATATCTTGTCCCTAACCTATGATTACCCGTCACGCATAGCGTGGCGCGTCTTCACGGCGTCCTGCTACACCGTCAAACCTTCTCCGAAGTTTCGATTCAGTGGTTGGAAGGTTCCTTTTGGGGCGCATCAAGCCGAAGAAGAAGCATGATCCCCTTCTCTTCTTCTGTTGCCGCCGTCCCGCCAACCCTTTGCCAGCGCCCCCAGTCAGGAAGGACAGTCGTGGTGATCCTGCCGGTGCTGTAAACAGGATGCTTATACCCGACTTGGCTAATACTCCAATCGGTAATCTTGGTGTCATCAACGGCTATGGCCAAACTGGGCCGTTGATCCTGTAGCAGTGACAGAGCCGCCTGAATGCTCACGCCGTCCACGATTGATCCATACTTGGTTGGCTTGCCATCAGCATCACACTCGATCGGGTATGTGTACGATTTCCCGGTCTGAACGGCGTTGGTTTCCCCCACGAGAACATGAAGAGTCGGGAGGCGTGTCGTCTTCACATCCCATCGTTTTGAAACAACATTCGGATTGGGTTGACTGGAAGTGTTCAGCACCTGTTCTGATTCCTTGGATAACTCAAGAATCATGACGGTTACTGTATAGTGTGTTGGACTGAGATCAACCCGACTACTTACGCTTCGGCATCCGCCTAGCACCAGCATCATGGCACAAAGAAAGGCGACATTTACCTGCATTTTCATTTCTCGTCCTTCCAACCGAACATATCAGCCCGGCGGGTACCTGCCGGGCTTGAGTAGGCTCAGAGATGGCGTTGATAAGAGTCAACTTACGTCTCGCGCTGGTGACCGCCGTCTCAACTGCCTCCGTTATACGGTTTGTTCAGGTGGGGGTCAATTGCGGAGCGGCGCGAGGCGGGATGGCGTATATCACTGGGGCCATTCTCCGAGATTGATGTCGTCCGCTGTTCCGGGTTTGCCGTCCGGTCCGACGCTGCTGGGAATGCCGGTTGCCTCGTCCACGAAGTACGGTTTACCCGTGTACGCATCAGTCAGGAGCAGCTTCTCCCCCAGTCGGCGGTGCAGCTCGACAGCTAGGAGGTCGCTGAGAACCTTCGCCTTCCAGGCGTTTTCGCTGCATTTCGAGAGAGAGGGGATCACCACTACTGGCAGCATCTTTCCAACCATGTTCTTGAAGTTCGGATTCCTGAGCCGAGCTTCGGCCGAATCTGCTGACGGCCCGAACGTGGGAGGTTCGCTCGATACGCCGCGCAATACCGAATGCCAGGTTTCCTCAAGCTCGCGGATTGTCCCGTTTAGGTTGAGCAGGAATGGCCCTATTACATAGGACGCCACCCTTAGGTGTGGCCGGTTTGCGAGCGGGTTGAGTGCTTCTTCCTGACTACTGCAGGAAACAAACGCGGTGAAGTAGCCGGGGTCTCTGGAATGGAACTTCCGTAGCATCGTCTTCCCCCAAAGGCATTCTGCGATAAAGGGGCGGCGCATTGACGTATCTCCGGCCGACAAAGGCGGGAACGACTTGCTCAGCATCATGAGTGTGGCGGGCGTACACTTGCTGCTGTCGGCGATGTGATATGCGGTCTGCATGTTACCCTTGGCGATCGCGATCCAGATCATCTTTGAGACAAGTGTCGTGCTGTAAGGCTGCGCTTTGCGCGTGACTGAATGAAGCCTGCACAGGGCGCGCACTCCTTCATCGGTCTTCCCCTGCTCGGTCTTCAGAATGGAATAGCGCCAGCAAGCCCTGGCAGTGTTACGAAGGTGTAGGAACCCCAGAACCGGTATCTTTTCGTCCAGGGGCGTCTCAGGAAGCAGGTCCGCTATGGCAGCGAACGAATCAAGCCTCTCGATCACTTCCCACCCCTTGCCCACGTCTAGCCATGCCTTCTCGATTGCATCGGCACGTTCCAACACGTTCGAGGGGCATCCCTGCGGATATCCATAATTGGTCGAAGCATAGGGAAGATCCACCTTCAACTCAAGTCCCCCGTCCCTGCGAAATGCCATCAGGGTCTTGTAACTCGCCTCCATGTCCTTCGCCGGCGGCGGAATATCGGCACGAGTGTAGATGGGTTTCGACGTCGGTTCGTCAATTGCGAGATACACGAGCGGGATGGCCAATACCACCAGGCAGGCCAGGCGCCGTAGGCCATTTACGTCCCTCTTCCTCCTGCGGAATACGAGCGCCAGCAGGATCCAGGCACCAATGGCAACGACTGTGAACGCCGGGCCGATCAAAGGGAGGTACTGGGAGAACTGCGAGCCGGGATATGAGAAGAAGCCGAGCTGTAAGCATTGGAATCTCAGTCCGATATAGACTGTGATCAAGGCCCCGTAGATGACGGACATCAGAATGGCAAGAATCCAGCTTACGGCTGACACGGCAACCCGGGCTAATCTATTCATGGCTCGTCTCCTTAGAAATCCGGCGAAGCCGGCCGACGTGAGCCGGATCTGGTCTTGCCCACACGGCAGCATATTGCGTCAGTAGCGGCAACGTGTCACAAAGTCGCCACAGGACGGCTCTTTCACGTGCCAGTGCGCGCCAGCACGTGACGCGGCGTGCCGCGCACGATGCGATGACGGCATTCCCGCTCGATCCGTTTCAGGTCGCGGCATATCCGCGCCACGTTGTAACCGAAACGGCGGGCATGAGCATCCCGAGCCTTGCGCACCTCCGCAACAATCGGGTCGTCGGTTTTCATCAGTTCATCCTCCCATCAGTTCTTCGGGACTGCATATCATCGGACACTCGTAGCCGGCCTCTTCTATGGCTTCGACTAGGGTCCGTTTCGTTTCCGCGTTGTTAATGTGCTTGAAATTCCACGTCAACAGGTAGTCCGCACCGTGAACGCACGCCAGCGCGATGTGCAGCGCGTCTTCCTCCGACTGCGCGGGAACCGCTTTGCCCTTCACAAGGTCCACGGCGAGGCGTTGCGCTTCGAGCGTGATCTCAAGGACTGGTACATCAGCAACCGCGTCTTCACGTTCGCGGGCGGCAGCGCGGTCACCGCGCCTGATCTCCTGAAGCACAAGCACGGAAATCCGAAGCGCGTAGCGCACGCGGCGGCGCTCCCACCAGTCCCGCGATACTTCCTGACGGCCGGCTACAACGAGGTCGCGACTTGGCCGTCCGGCAAGATAGCTCACAACGCTCGTTTCCAGATAGACCACCGGTTTCATCGTTTCGGTCCTTTCGCGGGCTTCGTAAAGCCTACCGACAAAAGAAGGTACCATAACAGGCAGGAGAAGGCGAGAGAGAACGAATGAGAAACGCGGAGATGCTCATTACTACGCATGCCGGGTGGAGGTCTGGGAGTTCGCGGAAAGTGATTGT
>JBAXMA010000298.1:0-4734 GCA_037134535.1 bacterium | reverse complement strand
ATGACTACAATGGGAGTGCGGCAAAACATGACAGTTTTAATTCGGCACGTAACAATTAGTCGCACATCTTGCTTCAGCACCATACATCGATACTTGCGCCCATCTAGTCGCAACATATCACGTGTTACGTAAACAACCGCAACAGCCAGCAGGCATGCGCTAGTTACCAGTACCGCAACACTTCTTGTCCGCATCTTGACGCCTCCCGGTCTCCACCCGCTGGATCCAATCAAAACGACTGGTCGCAGCATCGAGTTTATTCAAGACATATGCAGGTGTAGTTGTAGTAAACCCAAAGAGGATATCAGCGGCCATGAGTCTGAGTTGGCTGGCTTCCCTTTGCGCTCGGGAATTCTCAGATGTTGAAGGTTCTGCAAGCATCTCACTTGCCGCTCTAAGAATTACGTCCCAGGTAAACGTCACACAATTATCAGAGAGCGACCAATCAGTGCCCATGTAACGTTCATAATCCGCAAGAGCGCCACGCCGATCCTCAGGTAGTCGGTCCAAGATTGCAGGAGGTATGGTTGACGACCCTGAGCTAAAACGAGACTCCAGTTTCGCACGTATTTTGAGATCTAGCTTGGGACAGACGTCAAAATGGAAGATCTCATACTTCCGTTTGTCGCCGCTTGCCGGAGGCCCGTTCTTTCTAATCAGTACATTAGGACCGCTGTAACTGCTGTCCGTGTAGATCGCTCGGTATCTGCCATAGTCATAACGGGTGTCGTCGTCAGCCAATATCCCAATGTGCCCCGGGAAAACAGTATGCCCATAGACATCGAATAGCCCAAGTCGATCAATACGATTCAGTAGATCATTTCTGCTCACAACATATAGATTGGCACCACCCTCTTCCGCAATCGGATCTCGATTGATCCACTGTGCCAAATTGGCACTGTAGAACCGTTGGCCAAGGTCTGCCACTTGTGGACCGGGGGTATGCGTTTTTGGACCTGCAAGATTTTTCCGATATGCGATTTTTGGGGTCTGGGGCAAACGTTGGGAGTGCGTTTTGTGAAGGGCGCATACAGATTGCGTTGTGAGACTGAAGCCCATGATGTTCTCCGATGCCGGAACTATAGCCGCTCAGGAGGCCTGGAGAAAGCGAAAATGCAGGACATTCTTAAGGTCCACGTCTTCAATATTTGATATTTCGGATGTGACCCCTATTTGCTCTTGTCGCACCTCGACTCACTGAACCACTTCTGAACGGTGGTTTTTGCGACGTTTGTTTATTTGCACGCTACAGGCTACCTAGCGGCCCCGTCAGTCTTATTTGTCGCCAGCATTACCACAAAGGGAGAGTGTGCGACGCCGTTGTTCGTCACGGCAAAAGTCCCGCCAGGAACTCGAGGCCATGAAGCAACTTCAGCAGAAATACTGTCATAACGATCAACAGCATCCTGGACGCCGCCTACATGGAACGACAAAAGAGGGCTAACGATTCCGTCGTTACCAAAATCCACACAAGACCAGCTGAAAGACGGATGGGAGCGTCGTTCGCCTGACGCTTCAAACTCATAACCATCCATGCGCACGCAATATGGGCCTATCGCGGACACAAAGACATGCCGCGACTCAAGCATATCGCTTTTTTCCACTCCTAGCAGTACCAGCCTCCCCTTTCCCTTCACTTCAATGTTGGCCATCACGTCATCGATGATCAAACCCTCATGTGGAATGACCTCCACATGCGATATCCCGCGCAGTCTGCGGAGTTCTGACTCAATCGCCTCCTTTGGTGCGTAATAGCCCGGCCCCATGAGGTAGAAAAGCTGCGATACTTTAAGAATCCCAAATACTAGTGCGCAGAGAAGCCCAGCCGCAATGGTGTACACGAACCAGAACCACCGGTGTCTTCTTGCTGCCATGAGGCACCTTTCACAATGCCAACGTGGCCGCGAACGGAGTGCGTCGCGGCCTTCGGAATAGCATCACGTCGCTACAATCCTAAGGTGAAGCAAGACTGTCATATATCGCATCCGCCGTCACAAAGGATGATGCGGGACCGTTGATAAGGTTATGGTTACCGCTCTCGGAGGATGGGGTGCTTGGTCGGCCGTTCCACCAGTTGTTGATCCAACCGGCCACACAGTTACAGCATGCCTCTGCTGCCCATGACTCGCCGTTGCAGGTGATCTCGACCCGACAGTTGTTCGGAATCTTGAACCATGAGTTTCTCGGCCACTCATTCGGAATAATCCCGTCCGTGTTGTACCACTGGTTGTTGTTCGGATTGCGCACTATTGGGTCCGTGTCTTCCTCCGGCAAGACCATGAGCCTAGACAATCTCGACGCCGAACATCCTGTGAATCGCACGTGGCCAGTGAGGCGCCAAGCAGGCCGTACACATTGGCCTGTCCGCCTCCAATTCAATGCGGTTGGCAAACCGGGCGGGCGGCTAACAGTAGGCACGCTCGGAAGCGTACCAGGAGGGGGAGGGCTGCCGGCACCAGGCGAAGACGGAGGGGAGATAGGGTAGATGGGACCGCCGAATCTGCCGATGGCGTCAACCCCATTTACAGTGTCGTTTGCCACCAACAGATACAGTCCAAGACCACCTCTCTCATCAATCGGATCTCTACTTATCCACCGTGCCAAATTGGCACTGTAAAACCGTTGGCCGTAATAGTAGAGACCGGTTTCCTGGTCGAGATATTTTGTGGAGAACGCAAAGGGGAAATTCAGGCCGGATGCAGTCCAAGAAGCGGAAGTAAACTCGCCGTAGGGGGAGTATTCAAGATGCGCAACCTGTGTGGGCGGCCCAGTCGGGGGAATCTCAACAACATCACAAACATTCCCGTTGCCGTCGAAGAATGGCATATAGACATTTGTGCCGGTTGATTGCAACAGCAGCCCGCCAATTCCGCCCGCCCCCTGCAGCGTTCCAGATAGATCCAGGCCGTTGACGTACCAGTTGGTGGTGAGATTTCCTCCGGAGGCGGACTGCTCTCCGACGAGCAGCCATCCGTCATAGACAAACAGATTTGTTGAGGCAGCCTGCCATGCGCTGTTACTATATATAGAAACAGCCTTGCTCACCCGCCGACCCATGTAATCGTAGGCCATCGTAACTTTTCTTGCGCCATTGCTCAAGGAGAGCGGCTCGGCAGTGATCAGGCGGTTCTCTCCGTCCCACCCGAACGCAAAGACTCCATTGTTCGTCATGTTTCCGTCCAAATCGTAAAGCGGCTCACTCGTGACGCCATCGCGAATATTTGTGTACTGGTTCAGGGCATTGGCGAGGTAGGTGAGCACCTCCGTATTGTTCGTCGCTGTGATGCGATTGCCTATCGGGTCATACTGGTAGCCAAACATATTTGTGCCCATCGCTGCTGTCGCCAACTCGCTTCGCGGGTTGTAGCCGAAGATATTTGTTTGAACCGTGGGCAAGGAGGGAACAGAAGTGTCGAGGCGCTGAGTCCGGCGGCCAAGTTGATCGCTTGTGTAGGCGAATGATGACACGACAGCGCCGTTTGTGCGGTTCTCCACTAGCGTCAGCAGGTCCCGGTGAGCCTCAAACGCCCTTACCACCTCAATACCGGCTGCATTGTTGCTCCAGCCGGAAACAAGTTCGGAATTAGCGAGGTAGGAATAGTTGACCACGGATGACACGGATTGCACGGATGAGGAGACCGAGAGGAACCGGCCGACGCCGGAATATCCGTAGGAGACGGAGTAGACAGGATTGACAGGATTCAGCAGGAAGCCGGAGCTTCGCCCGAGCGAATCATATTGCCGCTGAATGATGGCGAGGGTATTTGTTTCTGCTGCAAGCTGGAGGAAATCGTTATACGTGAAGGTGCGAGTCCCCTGCCCGTCCGTAATCGTCACCTGCTGGCCAAGTCGATTGAATGTGAAGGAGACATCGGGGGTACTGTCGCTGTAGTCGATGGCGACCATCTCGCCGGTGTTCGTGAAGATGTAGTCAGTTGTCAGTGGTCCGCTGTCAGTTGTTCGCGCCCAGGTACGGCGTGCAAGTTTGCCATCGGCCGTGTATGTGTAGCTGGGGCCTTTGCCGTCGGCATACACTTTATTCGTGAGGAGACCCGTGGCCTCATCGTAGAGCCAGCGGGTCGTGTCTAGTTTGTCGGATGGGTAGGACGGGTTGGACACGTCGGACAGGCGAACGCCAGCCGGCAACACCGCCAGCGGACTGCCGGTGATTGACGGATCGCGAGTGGTCGCCATGGCAGCCATGCGGTTGTAGTCGTCAAATTCATAGGCCACAGGATAAGTCGCGCCCCATGTGGCGACCTGCTGGCCTTGCACGTTGTAGGCCGTGTACACCGTGTTGCTGAGGGCGTCCGTGGTTGAGATTCGGCGGCCGGTTTCAGATTCATAAGCGAAAGTGGTCCGGTTTGATGCCGCGTCTTCAACCCAGTCAACCTGCCCCTTCTGGTTGTAGTGGGTCACGCTCGTGCCGGTACGCGGATCGGTCGTGCCGATCTGCCGTTCGAGCGCGTCGTGACTATAGGTGTATTCGAGGCCGGTTTTTGTCCTGCTGGAGACGAGCACACCGTTGATCGTCGTGCTGACGGCGCTGTTGGTCGAATCGGGATAGGTGACTGTCTGCGTGACAGTCTTGTTGTCCCGGTCAACAGCAGTGATGTTGGTTACGCTGTTCCCGAAGATGTCCTCTGAGATTGATTCAGAAGTCTTTTCTGCACTGAGGCCAGTGAGCCGGGATTTCTGAATGCTGTTGGTTACAGGCACCTGACTACCGTCGAC
>JBAXMA010000297.1:0-4739 GCA_037134535.1 bacterium | reverse complement strand
CTATTACCCATGCCAGCATGGTACGGCGTCCATGAAGGCGGTCCTGCCGGCGTTGACTGGTAAGACCTACGAGAACTTGGCGATACACGAAGGGGGACAGGCGAGCAGCGAATTCATGAGGGTCACGTTCGGCAAGGTTCCCGACGCCGATCGCCAGCAGGTTCTTCGGAACCTTGAAGAATACTGTGGCCAGGACACATTGGGCATGCTGGACATTCTGCAGAGGCTGGCGGTCATTACATCTCCCCAGGAGTTATTGCAGCATTCGCGTCGCGCCGGACATATCGTCAAAGAGCTCAAGACGGGCATGGGCACAGCGAATCACGTCTCCTTGTGAAGCATCGGCAATAGCCTCGGCTCTTGACAGGCACCTTTCGGCCGCGTTCCGGTCCCCGAAATGCTCCATCCAATCGCGCGCACAAGAGGTGAAATCAAACACAGTTCGACAGATGCTCTCCTCGTACGTCAGGCAGGCGTGATATGTTTCAATATCGCCAAGGTCATGTAGTAGCCAATTCTTGACCTCCCATGTGGCGCCGGACCTGCGCGATTCTGCCAGCAAACGATCCATCGGCGCCCGATCTCCAAACAGAGCAAACCGGCACTTCGCATTAAGAAACTCCGTCGTCTCCCGCCTCTCGTTGCGCTGGCGTTTTCCGTCTTCTACCAAGGCCATGGCCCTTTCCTTGTCGTTAAAGAACAACATCCATGCGTCGGCCGCACACCAGACATCCCAGCCCCTTACGGCCTCACTCCATTGAGTCAGGCATGCCCTGGTTTTTGACGGATTATCACGAAAACACCACCAATACTTCGCAGCGTTGAAGAGGAACTGATGTTCCAAGCCCGGAGCCTTGGCCACCTCATGGTCTGCCTGCTTCTGATCGCCCAGAAGTTCGATGTACAACATCGCCAGCCTGTGCCGGCAGAAGCGATGTAAGGCTGGAGAAGACTGGGGATGACAGTCGGAATTGCTGGCTGATGCTTTTCTCAGAAGCCATCTGGCCCAGGTTTCATTCCCCAGGATCTCCATGCATACCTGCGCCAGGAACACTTCTTCCAAACCGGCATGTCTGAAGATAGTGTCCTGCGTGCTGTACATCGTATTGATGAGCCAACGAAGCGTTTCTGTCTTCGGCCAATCACGAAGAAGCGGCAGTAGAGTGCCAACCGCTTCCTGCTCCGCCGCCCACATCGCGTCCGGATCACCCAAGCACGGCATCAAGGCGTCCAGGCACTGCCGCAGGTTTTGGGTATCATGAAGAACGTGCCGCCAGTAGCCGGCAGCAGCCAACAAGGTCCACGGATCATGCGGCTGACGCCGGCACTTCAGCACCTTTCTGACACCTGCCTTGTTTCCGAGGCCGACGTATGCGAGAGCATTGTGCGGCCAGTGTAGTCCGCTCAAGCGTACTTTGCTGGCTCCTTGGAAGTTGTCTGCGACAGTCTTTGCGTAGCCATTTGCCGCAAGTGTCATCAGGCTGGTGCGGATTGCGACACTACCGTGGAAATATTCGTAGGAGCAATCAACATCCCATGGGCGAAAGAAAGGGGCGCACTCGTCCACCCCTCTGAGAATTGGCACAGCCCTGCCCAGTTCCCATGCGTACACAAACACCGGTCGGCCCTGTACGAGCCGCCCCAACCATTCTGCCTGCCGTTGTCTGAGCTTCTTCTCCCTGTCCATGTACCTGTTCCTTCATCTCTTTTCTCCAAGCATAGCCTGCCGCCCAGGACAAATAGTGTCCGTCGGAATTAGCAGTGAGGGAATTCTGGTGACGACCTGGTGACGGCGTCCACTCCGGAGAGGTTTACAAGGGGCAATTCTGGTGACGACTTGGTGACGTGTTGAACAGGGTTTCTCTGCACTTGCTTGCCTTTACTCGCAAGAGTGGCTATTCCGGGACGATATGCAGAAAAGTCAATAGAATCAGGGGTTATTCAATGTTTACAGGGGTAAAAGGATGGAGGCGCGAACCGGAATTGAACCGGTGTACGAGGTTTTGCAGACCTCTGCCTAACCACTCGGCCATCGCGCCATAAATTAAACTGCGGGCAAACATCAACCACGTCGTCGTCCGTCACAGGACGGACTAAGGCGGGTCAGTTTTGCACCACTACTCAAATAACATCAACACCACGGAGCCGCAGCTCTGCAGTGTTATTAGTCGAGTCGGACTACGGCTCTTACGCCTGCGCTGAAGGAGCAGTGGCTGCCGGCTTCTTAGCCGGAGCGGCCTTTGCTGCTACCTTCGCACAAACTCTCAGCCGTTTGTTCCGCGCCTTTCGGCGTGCACGTTTTCGCTTGATTCTAAGTTGCTGTGTCATAAGTGGCGTTGTAAATACCATAAAGCAGACGTCGGCCGCAATCAAAAGCGGTGACAATAGACAACAGAGAGATTTTGTCAGGATGCCTGACGTGCCAGGTTGCGCTTCTCCAGATCAGCCCTGTAGTGTTTGAGGTCAGTGGCGGGTGCTGCACCTGATGTCACGGCTGCTTCAGCCACTGCGCCGGATACCTCCACAAACAGGCGGCGATCAAAAGGCTTCGGTATGAGATAGTCTTTGCCGAACACGAGCTCGGCGCCGGGATAGAAGCGCTTAACGTCTTCGCCGACCAGCTTGCGTGCGACTGCTGCCAGTGCCTTTGCTGCTGCGAGCTTCATTTCCATGTTGATGGTGCGTGCGCGCACATCAAGTGCACCACGGAAGAGGAACGGGAAGCCCAGCACATTGTTGATCTGGTTGGGGTAGTCGGAACGTCCTGTGGCGACAACGTATGGTTTGTCGCCCATTGCCGCTGCGACTGCTTCGGGCTTGATTTCAGGATCGGGATTGGACATTGCAAATATCGCCGGGAAGCTGGCCATGGCCTGAACTTCGGCCGGCTTGATGCAGTTGGCAACTGATACGCCCACGAAGACATGCGCATCACGCAATGCTTCACCCACTGTGGTTGCCGATGTCTCCCTTGCATGTTTGCGTTTGTTTTCATTCAGGTCTTTCCGGTCAGCTCGTACAACACCCTTTGAGTCGCACAGTGTTATCGTCTTGGCACCGTATACTTTGAGTGTGTCAGCAATCCTGATTCCTGCCGCACCGGCACCATTAATGACGATCCTGAGCTCGCTGATGTCGCGCTCGGAGACGATGCAGTAGTTGATCATTGCCGCCAGGGTGATTACGGCCGTTCCCCACTGATCGTCGTGGAATACCGGGATGTCAAGCAGTTCAGAAAGCCGATCTTCGACTCTGAAGCAGGCCGGGGCCGCGATGTCCTCGAGATTGATTCCGCCATACATTGGTGCAAGCTTGCAGACTGCATCTATGATGCGCTCCGGATCTGTCGGGCCCGTGGTCTTGCCGCCCATCCGGCAGAAGTCCAGCGGCACAGGCCAGCCGTCCACGTCTCCAAATGCTTTGAACAGGATTGCCTTGCCCTCCATTACAGGGATACTGGCAGCGGGGCCGAGATCACCGAGGCCAAGGATTGCGGTTCCGTCTGTTACAACAGCCACGAGGTTTCCTTTGGCCGTGTATTTGTGGACGGTCTCAGGCTCGCGGCTGATTTCCTTGACCGCAGTGGCTACGCCAGGAGTGTATGCTACACAGAGGGATCGCAGGTCATTCAGCTGCCGGATCGTGCGCAGGCCGATTTTTCCACCAAGATGGTACTCAAGAATCTCTTCGCGGGTGATGTTCACGGTTTTCATCTCCAATTGATTCGCTCAGCAGATTTGAAAAACGTTTCGATAATAGGGGAAGAAGGCTTGGAACTCAATAGTGGAAAGATGTGAATAAAGAAGAACCTCCGCGACCAATGCCGCGGAGGTTCTTTAGAGCACCATCAGGGGCTGTCTACCTTGAGAACGAGATCGATCCAGACAAACCGTTCATAATAGCCTGCGCTTCGGCGGGCAATGATGCCACGGCGGCGCCATTGGCATTGAGAATCTGAAGGATTTGCGCATTAGACAAGTTAACTGTGAGTGAGCTGCTGGAAACGTCGTAGCTTCCAGTTCCAGTGACTGTCTGTCCATTGTAGCTGGCAGTCAGGGTCAATTCGCTTCCGCTGATAACGTAGCTGCCGACAATCGATTGCGACTGAGGAGCCTGTCCCGGAGCTGTTGCGGACAAAGTTCCTGACACTGAGCCATTATCGCTGAAGGTCAGAGTTACCGTCAAGCTGTTGACTGCTATCCCCTGGGTGGCTACCAGCGCAGCCAGTGAGGCAGGCGTGACTACCGTAGAGCCCCCGGTGGTTGATGCCGAAGGATTCGCCATGTTGACACTAATGCCGTTGATGGTCGCACTGTTCCATGTCCAGGTTCCTACGATCGATGCGCCGCTGCCGGAATCATCGCTGCTGCCACAACCCGAGAAAAATATTGTTGCTCCGACCACGCATGCACAAACTGCAGTAAGACATTTTGATTTCATCACTGTTCCCCTTTGGTTAACAACCAGTATACATATTCATTGCCGAAACAATTCCAACTCCGGTCCGCAAAACGCTCTTGCTGTTCTCCTTTCATTTCTGCCAAGTTTATTAATCCGCGTGAAGACCTGATTATTCGCTTACAACCAACTATTATCACTGTAATGTCTGGAAACTATCGAAACATGAGGAAAGACGCAAGGCTCAAATTGACACGATTCGGGACTGACCTTGTGCCCTCCCGCCGGGCGCAAGACAGATTTCGGCAGACTTCGCGATTTTCTTCTTTTTTTATCGCAAT
>JBAXMA010000296.1:0-4748 GCA_037134535.1 bacterium | reverse complement strand
CTGGCCGGCAGATTACCATTGAAGGCACTCCCGACCTCGCCTTGGCAGCCCGGAAGTCGATCGATTTCCGGCTTGCCAGCGGAGGCGGTCACACCGGTTGGAGCCGGGCCTGGGTTATCAACTTGTTTGCGCGTTTCAAGGAGGGGGAAGGGGTACACGAGAATGTAAACGCGTTGCTGGCCAGGAGCACGCTCCCGAACCTTTTTGACAATCATCCGCCTTTCCAGATAGATGGTAATTTCGGCGGGGCTGCAGGCATCGCCGAGGCACTGCTGCAAAGTCATGAACTGGTCGCAGGCTCTGGTGCACGGAAGGATCGTGTACTGATCCGCCTGCTGCCTGCTCTGCCAAAGGGGTGGGGGACTGGATCGGCCAAAGGCCTTTGCGCCCGCGGCGGATTTGAAGTGGATATTGAATGGAAGTCCGGCAGGCTGACGGCTGCGACGATACGTTCGAAGCTAGGCAACGCCTGCGTGGTTCGGCATGGCGAAGCTGCGGTTGAGCTCGAGACAGAGGAAGGCAAGGACGTCCGGCTGGGAGCGGAGCGTTTTGCTTGATCGCACAATACAGCGATGCTTCACCGTGCGAGCTGTTGTGCGGTGAACGCATTGCCTGGGCCTCCCGGTGACATCGGAGTATCTTATCCTGTCATCCTGTCCGGGTTTGCTTCTCCGGTTAACAGGTAAGGTTATACGTGCGGCGATGGAGGCGGATCGTGAAGGCAAGAGAGTTGATGAACCTGGGTGTTTCAAAAGGGCCTGCGCTCAAGGTTGCACTTGAAGCAGTTGGAGAAGCCTCCAAGTCCGGTCTATCTGTCCAATCGATACGGGTGACGGTGAGGGCTGTTGTCGAGAGGCCCGGCGAATACGTCAATGACCCCCATTTTGGAAGACTGGCAGCTGAACTGACTATGGCCTCAGCAGTTCGCGCAGGATTCGAGCAACGTGAGAAACCGGCGCAGTATCGAATGTGGGGAATGGATTTGGATGAGAAATCGATCCAGCAGATGGAGAATGCTTGCCAGTTGCCGGTGTCTATTGCCGGGGCATTGATGCCCGATGCTCACTTGGGCTACGGCTTGCCCATCGGTGGAGTGCTGGCAACAAAGGACGTGGTGATCCCGTATGCGGTCGGTACGGACATTGCGTGCCGGATGAAGATGTCAGTGCTGGATATGCCAGTTTCTGCCATTCGCGGCGAGGATGGCAGGTTACGCAACGCCCTACGGGAATCGACCAGTTTTGGGGTTGGGGGAGGGTTTTCCCGGAGAAAATGCCACCCCGTAATGGAGGAAGACTGGTCATTCAGCCCGGTAGTCAGGCAGCATAAGGACAAGGCGTCATATCAGCTTGGATCAAGCGGAAGCGGCAATCACTTCGCCGAATTTGGGACACTGACCCTCAATCATGACGATCTTGGCCTGAAGACTGGCGTCTACTGCGCGCTTCTGAGCCACAGTGGCAGTCGTGGGACCGGTGGTCAGATTGCCACTCATTTCAGCAAGTTGGCGATGGAGCTCCACCCGGAACTTCCCCGTGAGCTGAAACATCTGGCATGGCTTGATCTAAACACTGATGTCGGTCGGGAGTATTGGCTGGCAATGGAATTGATGGGTCGATACGCGGCGGCGAATCACCATCTAATTCATCACGACATTGCACGGCACCTCGGGGTCAAGGTCTTGCTGGATATTGAAAACCATCACAACTTTGCCTGGAAAGAGAATCACTTCGGACGGGATGTGATCGTTCACCGGAAAGGAGCAACCCCGGCAGGGAAGGGCATTGTGGGAATTATTCCGGGATCGATGGCGACGCCAGGCTATGTTGTTCGTGGCAAAGGGGTGCCGGAGTCCATGAACTCGGCATCACATGGCGCTGGCAGGCGGATGAGCCGGACAGCTACCAGGAACACCTATACGTGGAATGACGGAAAGAAGTTTCTGGCCGAGCATGATGTTGTTCTGATTTCTGCAGGACTTGACGAAGTGCCGATGGGTTACAAGGATATCGAGTCGGTTATGGCCGCACAGAGAGATCTGGTAGATATCATTGCCAGATTTGATCCGAAACTGGTAAAGATGGCACCTGAGGGTGAGCAGGCAGAGGATTGAGTAGAAAATAGCGGAGGGAGAATATATGCGCAGGCTGATGTTTGCAGGAGTTGTGATCGTAATTGTTTCGTTTGCATTGTTTGCCAGTGTCGCGGAAGAGGCGAAGAAGGCGGATAATAACTGGATTCAGCTTTTCAACGGCAAGGATCTTACGGGTTGGATTCCCAAGATCAGGGGTTACGCGGCCGGGGAGAATTTTGGGAACACTTTCCGGGTCGAGGGTGGTGTGTTGAAAGTCGTCTACGACCAGTACGGTGGAGCATTCAAAGATCGTTTTGGGCATATCTTCTACAAGGATCCCTTCACCAACTACGTCCTGCGCGTTGAATATCGCTTTGTCGGTGAGCAGCTTCCGGATGGTGAAGGGTGGGCTTATCGCAACAACGGCATCATGATCCATGGCCAGACGCCTGAAAGCATGCAGAAGGACCAGTCTTTTCCGGTGTCAATCGAGGTGCAACTGCTGGGTGGCAGCGGATCCGGAAAGCGCACAACCGCCAATCTCTGCACCCCCGGTACTCACGTGGTGGTGAATGGCAAACTCTATACACCGCACATTCTAGACTCGAAATCACAGACTTACCACGGAGACCAGTGGGTTACAGTGGAAGTCGAAGTGCGTGGCAATAAGATCACGCACCGGGTTGAGGGGCAGGACGTCTTGTCCTATACCGACCCGCAGTTGGACAAGGGCGATAGCGATGCGAAAAGACTTATCGCTGCCGGAGCTCCAGTGATGCTTACTGGTGGCACTATTTCGCTGCAATCCGAAAGCCATCCGTGCGAGTTCCGCAAAATTGAGATCAAAAAGATTGACGGGCCCTGAATTCCTGCCATTCGGGTTCGTTAACGAAGAGCCATCTGTAGTAGTCCACTCCACGAAGTTTTGATGCTGCGGCTTCGTCTACCACGATGGTGCAATGGGGATGCAATTGAAGGGCTGATGCGGAAATCATTGATGTGATCGGACCTTCCACTGCCTTGGAAAGAATCAGGGCTTTGTTCTTGCCTGTTGCAAGTAGAACGCACCGTTTCGATTCCAAAATTGTGCCGACCCCCATGGTTATCGCGCGCCGCGGCACATTGTCAGGATTGTTGCCGAACATTTCGGCATTTCGCTTCAAGGTGTCGCGTGTGAGTGCTTTCTCCCGCGTGCGGGAGCGGAGCGCGGATAGAGGTTCATTGAACCCTATGTGCCCGTCATGGCCGATTCCGAGGAGTTGAAAATCAATGCCGCCGCATTGGTTGATAAGTCGCTCATACTTCCTGCACTCGACTGCCAAATTGCGTGCAGTTCCATCCGGAAGATGAGTGTTTCGCTTTGCAATATTCACATGAGAGAAGAGGCAAGTGTCCATGTAGTGACGGTAGGAGCCGGGGTGGTCGGCAGGGATGCCGACGTATTCATCCAGATTGAAGGTCCGACATCTGGAGAAATTCAGGGCTTGCTCCTTATGTGTTTTCACGAGATGTGCATAGACCTGTTCCATGGTCCGACCGGTGGCCAGACCCAGGACAAGACTTGGTTTTATCTTCAGTTCTCTGGTGATCAAAGAGGCCACGAGCCGCGAAGCCTCATTGGCCGTCTTCTGGATGATTACTTCCATGCTGACAGTCCTGTTTTGACCTCAATCTTGAAGTCGTTGATGTATTTCATGACGTAATCAACGACATCGAGCATGTCGTCTTGTGCCAGAGGCGTGAGGTCCATGGCGAAAATCAATTGGTCAGTCTTGTCGATGCCGTGTGATTCGAAGTAGGTGGCATTTGCCCGCCGCCGTCCGAGTGAAGCGAGGTCGTAGCGTTTGCCTCCCGAGATCTGGGAGTCGAACAGGCCTGTGAGTGCGGCTGCCAGATTGTCGTGGCCGCTTACATCGAGTGTTGCCTTACTCTTGTCTGGCATCCAGTCCAGATCGCGCCACACCTCGCAACCATAGACTTTGGCTGGCCGTTGTTTCAAGGGCATCTTCCTTATTGCTGCTATTGTTGCCATGGTCACGGCCAGGTGAGTTGGATGCTTGTCTGCAGGGTTGTGTGTGTAGACGGTGCCGGGAAGGGCTGCCAGCAGTATGTCTGCAAGGTCATCGGTGAGTGTGAGGTTGCGAGGATCTTTTGCGATGCTGCTGGGATGGTTCAGCTGAAACATGGCAGAATAGCGGCCTACGGCGGCGGCATTGCGCTGTTCCTGCCGGCGGACATCCTGCATAGTTTCGTCGGTGAAGTTTGCGTAGATGCCAGCGCGCGGGCTGCCGGCACCGTTGGTGCAGACAACTCCAGCGAACCACTTGTCAGGCCGGCCGTAGCATTCTGCGATGCCGTGGAATGTCATAATTTCCAGGTCGTCCTGGTGTGCGCCTATGCCAAGATGCGTGGTACGTTCCATGGCCGCAGTAACGGTGGCGCCATCAGGAACGAAAGTGTCAGCTCCGGGATTGCGAAGTTTCATAGTTAGTCTCCAGGTATTCTGCAAGCAGTTAGCAGGATACAGGTTTTAAAAAGAATAACGACCCATTACTAAACGTTTTCCTGCCAGCTGGCACGCTGTCTCTTTCCATCAACTACTAAATGCCGGCAAACTCGCCGCGGCAACTGACTGGCCAATCCTCCGGCTTTTCTCGTCTGGTACGTGTAGGAC
>JBAXMA010000295.1:0-4773 GCA_037134535.1 bacterium | reverse complement strand
GCCGTTCCCTTCGGGTTTTCTGGACATGGGCTGCAAGATCGGCCTCGTCGGCGGGACAGATCACTTCCGGTCCGGCCCCAATCACTTGTGCATGACAGGATTCTGGGTAAAGGATGTATCGGCTGCAGGCGTATGGGAGGCGATACGAAACCGCTATACGACCGCCATGTCGAACACCAAGATCGCTATGGCATCAACTTGCAATGGTCAGCCCATGGGAAGTTCTGTGGCGATTGATGCAGGTTCGCCTGTCAGGATCCGTCTGCAGGCATCGTGCGGGCGTGCAATTCGCCGGGCCGCACTTATTAAGGATGGCGTGGCGCTGCCATGGATAGCGGTCGGCAGTGTTTCTGCCGACATTGAATTGGTCGATCCGGCACCGGAGCCTGGACGTCACTGGTATGTTCCGACAGTGGAAGTGGACACAGCATTCGGTCAAGAAACTCCGGGATACGGGCATACATCACCATTCTTCGTGATGTGCGGAGGCAACGTTTACTGACTGCAAGCGCTCAGATGTTCAAGAGGATATTGACGTGATCCACGGCAGCGGGATCGTTGCCGAATAGCATCATTGCCGCCGGTACCAGAGTCCATACGATGACGGCGAAGATCTCACCCATGACAAGCCCCAGGAAGAACGGGCGGGCAGCCCGGTAGCCCCGCGCCCCTCCATAGTTGGTAATCAGTGTCTTCAGCAACCAGCCGAGGAAGATGCTGGGCCACATTGCGTCTCCGACTTGTGATCCCATGAAAAGCAGAGCAATCGGGTGAACCGGCCACTTCGGAAATGCGAGGCAGCATGCCTGCAAACCGGCCGCAACAATGATCCCACCCACAAGAAATGGCCAGCGCTCGACAGCTGGCGGAGTTAGCTGAGCCCCGGCGTGAAATTGTATCGCTGCTTTCTGCGCATCGTTCATCCGGTTACGACCAAGTCGTGAAATAGGCGTCTTGCCATCGACCGCAACCTCATTTCTGTAGGCTATCCAGAGGTGTGTCGCGCCAGCAACAAAGATGCCTGCGACTAGAACGAGGAAAAATATTCGACCGACGCGCGGCTGCTCACGAGGCGGACGTTCCCGGTCCAGACCAACACCCAGGCACATCATCGCACCGGCACATATCCGGGCGCCGAAGTTGAACAGAAGTGAAACATAGCCACCGATGTAGACAGCCGCCGATGTCCACCAGTCGTGAGGAAACAGGGAAAGAAACCGCGATGGTACGAAAGGAGTAAAGTTGAACAAAGGCAATCCGGTCTCGGAAACCACCCTGGCAGCGAGCAATGTAAGCAACACACCAAACAGCAGGTAACCTATTGAAACACCTATTGAAAGACCCGCCCACATGAACCAGGCAACCATGCTTATACAGCCTGCAAGGAAGAACCAGCCGGCAGCGCGATCCCGCACCAGAGTGCCTTCCTGCCCCTTGGTAAACATAGATCTCGCGACATGCAGCCAGTGGCTGCGGCCAAGGAACAGGATTCCAAGCCCGTATGCCAGCCAGGCACCGGCTCTGAAGTCAGGATACGGATTGGACGCTCCGAACATCGGGAAATATGCGTCTTTGAGCATCCAGAACACAGCAAATCCCACAATGCCTGACCATATGGAGAAGCTAGTGCGGTTGGGCATAAAGTAAACAATGCCGATCAGAATGAAATACAGGCTGCCGCCCCTGAGAGTCCATGGAGAATAACGCCATACGCCTTCCTGAAAGAGCTGCCACAGATTCCATCCGAGTGAAAAGTCAGGAAACCGTCCGCCGGTATGAAGCGATAGACCGTTGAATGAGTGAACGAGAAAAACTATCAGTGCACCAACCCAGAAAATACGATCACGCAGAACCGGAGCAAAGTGTCGCCCCTCATCAGGTGTCTCTATTAATGCCTCGTACATGGTCAGGAGTGGGAACGATAGTCGCTCCCTTTCCCGCCATTGCGGGTACACGATCATGCCCAGACCGATCATCATAAGCCAGATGCCTAGAATCAATGGTGCCCATGCCGCAAGTACACGCAACCAGGTACGCCACGGAATGGAAGCATCCGCCTTGATTCCTCCGAGGAACCCATCTGATACCGGTGTCTCTTTGCCCATCTCCATTTGATCGGGAAACAGGGCAGGTGGCAAGGGAGTTGCTTTGTACATGGCTGCTGCTGCCATGTCGGTATTGGCTGCCTGATTGTTTCTAGCAAGGGCATAAGGAAGGTTGCCCAGGAGTCCCGTGCCGGGCACTACGGATGCCATGAGCCAGATGCCTAGTACAAGGGCAAGCTGCCTGTGCGTCATCCGCCAGACAGTACGAATCCTGCTCAATAACGGATTGATGCAAAGTGTCAACAGCGAGAGCATCGCCAGCACAATCTCCGGAATGTAACTGTCGGAAACCTGATTGATGTTCAGGAAATAGTTATTGATGGGAACAGCCACCCAGATGAAGCAGGCGCCAATGATGCCCAAGAGCAGAGCGATCAGAAATCGCAGCTTAGAGAAAGCGACCTCGGATTGTACTTTTTCTTCTGATGTATCAGACATGTTCAGAAGCTACCTTCCGGAGTGACACCTGACAAGAGAAAGAAAGGTAATTATTCAAGTGGGAAAAATACATAGACAGTGTTGTGTGTCTTCAGAGCCGGTGCCATGAAATCCAGTAACTCGCCATAAGTCAGCTTCTTGTCGGCGAAAACAAACAACACGGCCGGTACGGCCGCTTTGCCGCTTGTCGTCCGCCTGGCGTCTTCCGCGTCAATCCGTTCACGTATCGCACCGGGCGAAGTAACAGCAAATGTGATGTTGCTGACAACCGGATTCAGGCTCTGGCTTGTCCAGTAGAGTTCGTTCAGAATCATCTGTCCTGATAGCGTTCCATCATTTCTGCCGATATGAAGTTCCCATGGTTGAGACGGCCTGGCATCGGGCTTACGCCACGTCACTTCAGGCAGGAACGCTTTGTAGTAGATGTGTCCCGCCTCTGGTGCCTTTATGCGTATACCGAGCTTTTCTTCAGACAATGCGAGCACAAGAGCGACGTTCCGGATATCGGACAGCGTCAGTGCCCGGTCGAATCGGGTGACAACATATGGAGTGCGCCCATCGTCGACCAGGGCTGCAAGTCTTGCAACTGTGGCTGCAAGTGAAGTCCTCTCGTTCGTTGAACTGCCATCCTCCTCGTTAAGGATAAATGCGAGACGGGACAATGATTCAACGCGATTTGTTGATTCTGATGCCGAATTGTTTGCCGTCGCGCCCGGCATCACATCGAGCACGAAATTCCGGACCCGCCTGGTTTCATCCATGACCTCAGGCACAAGCATGATCGTTATCAGTTCACCCCTGGTTAATTTGCGGTCGGGATTGGCCACCTGCCGGCCATAGACTTCGCCCTGCGACGCCCGTCTCGGAAGGTCTAGTACTGCGGATGGTTCATTGTAGATAGACGCCACCGACTTGGGGTCATACGTATCCGCGACGTATATGGGTTCCGTGGCGCCCGGCGGCGGCGGCAAAGTCATCGAGCCGGTGAAGACAAATCCATCCTCTGGAAGCGTCTTCTCTGTCTGAGTATCCAGAATCAATTGCTCGATCCTGAACGGCTTGTCCTTGAACTCACCTTTGCTTGTCACGACACTCACGATGACAAGTTCGCCCTCTGCCCAGAAACGGAGATTGTCCGGACTGAATGACTGGCCTGGTTTCAAGCCAAGGAAGACAAGTGCTTTATGTACGTCGCTTGGCCTGGCATATGACCACAACATCGCCTCATACCCGTGGCTGCTGGTCTGATCGATCAGCAGGAACTCAGCCGCTTCACCACTGTTCAGCCCGGTGCACTCCGCCATTATTTCGATACGGTTTGCCCTGCGCGAGGCAACAAGTCCGGGAAGGACGAGAATGTCGGGATCATCTTTGTAACGATTAAGGTTGGCAGTTGTAAGCTGATCAACAGCCTTCGCGCAACTCGGTTGCGGACCGAACTTCGTGTCGGATGGATTGTCAAGATTGCCACGATCAGTCAATGGAGAAGGCGTGCTGCAGGATGATAGAAACACGCACAGTGCGAGGAGTGCGGGCATGACACCGGAACGGATAACAAGCCCAAATGAAGTATCTGCGATATGTGCCATGACGTGGAATATGCCTAAGTCGGGGGTCGAAAGGCAAGAGGGAAGGCGAATTCCCGCTCCGGCGGGGCAAGCCCGCCGGGAACGACAACCATTCTTATCCCTTGAGGATTTGTGACTGCTACTGCAGCCATGTAGGAAGGCAGCTTGCTGCCGATGTGAATGGCAAGAAGCAGGCCGCACTGGATCGCGCTTCACCCTTCGTCACATACTGGCGGGACTGGTGCCTTTGTCGTTAACTTTGTCGTTATCTAATTCGACTAACTATCCCGTAATCTTTGTCGTTAACTAATTCGGAACGATCATAGTTTAACGACAAAGTTTACGACGTAGTTAGTCGGCAGAGTAGTTAACGACAAAGTTAACGGAATAGTAGTGGGACGGACTTTCTGATCTGTGGATCAGACGCCGACTCGGGCTCCCTGCCGTTGCAAACCTATAGAAGCCAGCAGCACTGGATCGCAGGCAAGCGCGCTTCCTACATCGAAAACACAGAACGATGCGGTTTGATTGCTGCTGCAGCCATGTAGGAAGGCAGCTTGCTGCCGATGCGAATGGCAAGAAGCAGGCCGCACTGGATCGCGCTTCACCCTTCGTCACATACTGGCGGGACTGGTGCCTTTGTCGTTAACTTTGTCGTTATC